>DATACQ010001107.1:0-2735 GCA_036258955.1 Binatia bacterium | reverse complement strand
GAAAGTAGCCCGGACGTGAGCCACAAGTAAATTCTCCCTTTATCCTTTATCCTTCATAATTCATCCTTTTGCCTGCTATTCGGATTCAGTGAAGTTCGATACCCGCCAGTGATCGTCATCCTTCCGTGCGTTGATGAGCCACTTGCGCGTGAAGGAAGTGCCGTCATCGCTGTTGATCGTTCCCTCGAAAAGGAACGTCGCCCGCCTCGGACTTTCTCTCTTTTCCAGCAGCTTGTAATTGATGCGGGGCTTGTTTGTCGCTGCGTCGATCTTGTGGCCCGCAGTCAAACGCAATTCCTCGTTCACCTTTTCCAATGCTACGCTGACGGCGTAAAGCTTCGCCTTCCCGAGATCAAACTGCACGAACCGCTGATCGACAAACTCCTCGGCGACTCCTTGCGCCGAATTCAGATCGCGTCCGCAGCCGAGGGTGAAAGCGGCAATCGTCAGGCACAGACTTAGAACTTTTGTGGCGCGCTTGATCATATAAACCCATGAACGTTTAAGAGCTGATTGAGAGCCTCGCGTATAAGTACCGCATAACACAATAGAGAGGCCGTCGAAAGTCATAGCGGTCGAAAGTCATAGAGGAACTCACAGCTAGTATGATGCCGTAGAATTCTTTTAACTTCGCGTCGTTTAGTACTAAAGTTCATTGGTGTTCATAAGAATCGAATTTAACGCCTCGCCTTCTAGCCATCACACGTTCTAAAAAACCGTCCGTTATGCTAGCCTTTCCAAATGGACGAGTTGATCCAGAAGTTCCGCGATCATCTGAGCGGCGAGCGTAGAGTCTCCGCACATACCCTTCGAAACTACCTGAGCGATGTTGCGCAATTCAGGGTATTTTTGCTGACGCGCAAGCTTTGTCTCGGCGCTGCTGGCGAGGTCGACCTGGCTAAGGTCGATATCCACGCGGTGCGCGGGTTTCTTGCTTCGTTGACCAAAGATCGCAAGAAAAGCTCGATCGGCCGTAAGCTCGCAGCTTTGAAAAGCTTTTTTCGTTATCTCGCTGCCACCAAGGCGATCGAAAAAGACCCGCTCCTGTTGATTCAAACACCGAAGCAGGAAAAGCCGCTGCCGAATTTCTTATCGGTTGACGACGTTTTTCAGTTGCTCGGCGCCGTCAAAGTGAAAAAGTCTCTGGACATACGCGATCGCGCGATACTGGAATTCTTCTACTCGACCGGGGTGCGCGTGAGTGAGCTCGTCGGCCTAAATTGGGCCGACGTGGATTTTCAACTTGAAATTGTTCGCGTCTTCGGCAAGGGCTCGAAGGAACGTATCGTGCCGTTTGGCGCGATCGCGAAAGAGACGCTGAAGGACTATGGGGCGGAGCTGCGAAAGAAATGGAATCTTCCGTGCAAGGGCGAGGCGCCGGTGTTCTTGAACAACCGCGGCGAGCGCATCACGAGCCGCAGCGTGGCGCGCATCGTCGAGAAGCACTTGCGGCAAGCGGGCCTCGCAGTAAAAATGGGGCCGCACGGTTTGCGCCACACGTTCGCAACGCACCTGCTCAACAGCGGCGCCGATCTCAGAGTGATTCAAGAGATGCTGGGGCACGCGAGCCTGTCAACAACCCAACGTTATACGCATTTGAATCTCGACCAGTTGACGGCGGTGTATGACAAAGCTCACCCGAGATCGGGTGTAGGCGATAGGCACTAGCTAGCCACTAGCCAAACAGCGATGGTTAACTCCAGGGCTCCTGTATGCGCTCCGGCTATTGCCTCTAGCCTACTGCCTAATGCCTAAAGGAATTCAGATGATGCAGGGAACAACGATCTTGGCCCTTCGTCACGGCGGGAAAGTCGTCGTCGTGGGCGACGGCCAGGTGAGTCTCGGACAAACGGTAATGAAGCATAGCGCGCGCAAGGTGCGCAAGCTCCATCACGACAGGGTGATCGCCGGCTTTGCCGGTGCGACCGCGGACGCGTTCACCTTGTTCGAAAAATTCGAAGCCAAACTGGAGCAGTTCAACGGCAACTTGAAACGGGCGGCGGTGGAACTGGCGAAGGATTGGCGCACCGATCGGGTGCTGCGTCGCCTGGAGGCCTTGCTCATCGTTGCCGATGCGACCGAATTGCTGGTGATCTCCGGCGCCGGCGACGTCGTCGAACCCGACGACGGCGTGATCGCCATCGGGTCGGGCGGCAACTACGCGCTCGCTGCCGCGCGCGTGCTGGTCAAGCATTCTCAACTCGATGCCCGGACGATCGCCGAGGAGGCGATGCGGGTTGCCGCGAGCCTGTGTGTCTACACAAACGATCAACTTACATTCGAAGAGCTGGGTTAGCGCCTCCTGGTGCAAAGCCGTTCCAAGCGTCCAAACGTTTCAATTGTTCCAGTCGTTCAAGACAAGCTTGCGATTCAACTGTTTCGATCATTGACGAACACGAGGCACGAGCATGAGTTGCAAAAAGATTGCTTTTCCTGGCGAAGTTGCTAGGAATGAATTCCTATTCTTATGAAAGACTTGACACAAACGGCTGTGCCGGATCCAGCGCCGTCTCCGGCGCCCGTGATGACGCCGCGAGAGATCGTTTCGGAGCTTGATCGCTACATCGTTGGCCAGAAGGAGGCTAAGCGCGCGGTTGCCATCGCGCTCCGCAATCGCTGGCGTCGGCAGCAGGTTTCCGATGACCTCCGCGAGGAGATCGTGCCGAAGAATATCATCATGATCGGCCCGACCGGGGTCGGTAAGACTGAGATCTCGCGCCGTTTGGCGAAGCTCG
>DATACQ010001106.1:0-4014 GCA_036258955.1 Binatia bacterium | reverse complement strand
CGTTTGTTGGCGTGCATCTTGAGCAGGCGGCCAACCCGTTCACGCTTGGCCCTGGTTGAATTATAGACACTCGATCCAGAGGTCAAGGAGCCCGAGTAGACGCGAAAGAAACTCAGGGTGCCGACGTATGGATCGGTCATTATCTTGAATGCCAGCGCGGCAAACGGCGCGTCATCTCTGGCCTGGCGCTCATCGGCGGCTTGAGTGGCCGGATTGATGCCCTTGACGGGAGGGATGTCCGTAGGCGAGGGAAGAAAATCCACGACGGCGTCGAGCATTGGCTGAACGCCTTTGTTGCGAAACGCCGAGCCGCACAGGACCGGCACGATCTTTAACGCCAACGTCGCTTTGCGCACTGCCGCGCGCAATTCCGCCTCGCCGATGGGCTTGCCGTCCAGGTACTTTTCCATGATCCCCTCATCGCAGTCCGCCACCGCTTCGAGCAGCTTGTCGCGATGCTCATCAGCCTCAAGCTTAAGGCCTTCAGGAATCGGCTCTTCGTGAAACTTGGCGCCGAGACTCTCGTCCTCCCAAACCAGCGCTTTCATCGTAATCAAATCTACAATTCCGACAAACTTTTCTTCGGCGCCGATGGGAATTTGCAATATGGCTGGTGCGGCGCCGAGCCGATCGCGGATCATCTGGACCACGCGAAAGAAATCCGCGCCTACGCGATCCATTTTGTTCACGAACGCCAAACGTGGCACGCCGTATTTGTCGGCTTGCCGCCACACAGTTTCCGTCTGCGGCTCGACCCCACCCACCGAACAAAATACCGCCACCGCCCCGTCCAAAACCCTCAGTGAGCGCTCGACCTCGATCGTGAAGTCGACGTGGCCTGGCGTGTCGATGATGTTCACCCGGTGATCGCGCCAAAAACAGGTCGTCGCCGCCGACGTAATCGTAATGCCGCGCTCCTGTTCCTGAACCATCCAGTCCATAGTCGCAGTGCCTTCGTGGACCTCACCGATCTTGTAGTTGATTCCGGTATAGTACAGGATGCGCTCGGTCGTCGTGGTCTTGCCGGCATCGATGTGAGCCATGATGCCGATGTTGCGCGTCTTCTCTAAAGAAACCGTTCGTGTCATGTCCATTCGACGGAAAAAAAGGAGGCGGTCAGCCCGCCTCCTTTTGCCGTCCCCATTTCTAATTTTTTAAGCTACCACCTATAATGCGCGAACGCGCGATTGGCCTCCGCCATCCGGTGGGTGTCTTCCTTTTTTTTGATCGCGGTGCCGCGGTTATTCGCGGCGTCGATGAGCTCCGCCGCAAGCTTCTCTTCCATGGATTTCTCGCTGCGCGCACGCGCGGCCTCGATCAGCCAGCGCATGCTCAACGAAAGGCGCCGCTGCGGACGAACCTCCACCGGCACCTGGTAGGTCGCCCCACCGACGCGGCGCGAGCGAACTTCAACCGTCGGGCGGGTATTTTCCAAGGCTCGCTTGAAAACCCCCAGAGAGTCTTCTTTGGTTTTCGCCGTCACAATATCGAGTGAGCCGTAGAGGATCGCCTCGGCGGTGCTTTTTTTTCCTCGGTTCATGATCGAGTTGACAAACTTGGTCACCGTCTTGTCGCCGTACTTCGGGTCCGGCAAAACTTCGCGTTTTTTAACTTCTCCCTTGCGCGGCATAAAAATCTACTTTGGCTTTTTGGCGCCGTACTTGGAGCGCCCCTGTCGCCGTTCTTGAACACCGATTGAATCCAGGGTACCGCGAATAATGTGGTACCGCACTCCAGGCAGGTCCTTTACACGGCCGCCGCGAATCAACACGACCGAGTGTTCCTGCAGATTGTGCCCGACCCCAGGGATGTACGACGTTACTTCAATGCCGTTGGTGAGCCGCACACGCGCCACTTTTCGCAACGCGGAATTTGGTTTCTTCGGCGTCGATGTATAAACGCGCGTGCAAACGCCGCGCTTCTGCGGACAACCCTGGAGAGCGGGAGCGGTATTCTTGCGTCGTTGTTGTTCCCGGCTTTCCCGGATCAGCTGGTTGATCGTAGGCATAATGGATAAATCGCTGCTCAAACCGCCAAAACGTTTCCTCGAAAACTTTTTTTTCTATCAAATCTACTCTGTATTGTCAAAAGAACTCTCGAGTCGCTTCTAGTTCCTAGTCTCTGGTTTCCAATTTGCTACACTAGAAACCAGAAACTAGAAACAAGCTACTGCTACGCCTCTGCCGCTTGCGGGAAATCGCTCGCGGCGTCTTCGGGCTCCTCCAACTCGATCTCCACGTTGGCGTATTTTTCGACGCCGGTGCCGGCGGGTATGAGCCGTCCCATAATAACGTTCTCCTTCAGTCCCGCCAGCAGATCCACCTTACCCTGAATCGCCGCTTCAGTAAGCACCTTGGTGGTCTCCTGAAACGACGCGGCGGAAATGAAGCTTTCCGTGGACAGCGACGCCTTGGTGATCCCGAGCAGCAGCGGCTCTGCGACCCCGGGCTTTCCGCCATCGCCGATCGCCCGCTGGTTCTCTTCGTCGAAACGCCACTTCTCCACCTGGTCTCCTACGAGAAAATCGGTATCGCCGACTTCTTTGATGCGCACGCGGCGCAACATCTGGCGCACGATCACTTCGATATGCTTATCGTTGATACGCACCCCCTGGAGACGATAGATCTCCTGCACTTCATCCACCAGATACTTCGCCAGCGCTTTTTCGCCCAGAATGTTGAGAATATCGTGCGGGTTCGAGGAACCGTCCATCAAAGACTCGCCGGCCCTGACCCGGTCGCCGTCGTGCACGCTGATGTGCTTGCCCTTGGGAATCAGATACTCCCGAGGCTCGCCGACGTCTGGAGTGACGACCACTTTGCGCTTGCCTTTCGTGTCTTTGCCGAACGCGACGGTCCCGTCGATTTCGCTGATGACAGCAAACTCCTTGGGTTTGCGCGCCTCGAACAGCTCCGCCACTCGGGGCAATCCACCGGTGATATCTTTCGTCTTCGTCGTTTCCCGCGGTATCTTCGCGAGCACGTCACCGGCATCCACCGTTTGCCCTTCTTGAACATTGATGTGAGCGCCGACCGGCAGCAGATAGCGCGCTTCCGAAGTTCCGCCGAGGCGGGTTGTTTGTCCTTCGGGGTCTTTGATCGAAATGCGCGGGCGCTTACCCACGTCTTTAGAGTCCGTAATGACTTTCGTCGCGAGACCCGTCCGCTCGTCCACCTGTTCCTTCATCGTCACGTTTTCCATCACATCGCCGAATTTCACAACCCCGCCTACTTCGGTGAGAATCGGAATGGTGTAGGGATCCCACTCAGCTAGCAACTCGCCCGCCTTGATCTTGGCGCCGTCTTTTTTCTTGAGCTTGGCGCCATAAACGACCGGATAGCGCTCGCGCTCGCGCTCGCGTCCTTTATCGCCTTCGGGATAATCGACCACGGCGATCTCGCCGTTGCGATTCATCACCACCAGGTCACCGTCTTTATTCGTGACGGTGGCGACGTTGATAAGTTTGATCACCCCCTCGTTGCGAGACTCTAAGGTTGTCTGTTCCGCACGCCGGCTCGCCGTGCCGCCGATATGGAATGTACGCATTGTCAACTGAGTTCCAGGCTCGCCGATGGATTGGGCCGCGATGACGCCGATGGCTTCGCCGGGATTGACCATATGGCCGCGGCCGAGATCACGACCGTAGCACATGATGCAAACGCCGCGCTTCGATTGGCAGGTCAGCACCGAACGGATCTTGATGTGCTCCAGCCCTGCGTCTTCGATACGCTGCACCAGCTCTTCATCGATCTCCTGGTTGGCGCTGACGATGGTATCGCCGGTGAAGGGATCTTTGACATCTTCCAAGGCGACTCTTCCGAGCACGCGATCGCCGAGCGGCTCGATGATTTCACCGCCTTCCATGAGCGGGCCCATTTCGATCCCGTCCAAAGTGCCGCAGTCGCTTTCAAAGATCACTGAATCCTGAGCGACGTCCACCAGCCGGCGGGTTAAATAGCCGGAATTGGCGGTCTTGAGAGCGGTATCAGCCAGACCTTTGCGGGCGCCGTGGGT
>DATACQ010001105.1:0-4998 GCA_036258955.1 Binatia bacterium | reverse complement strand
CGGACAGACAAGATCTTTTGAAAAACAGAATTGATTTCCACGAATATCTAAAAGCACGTACACATAGTGGTGAGCTTTGTGCGGTAAACGGATGGTCCCGCAGTGATGAATAGAGTTGATCCGTCTTCTCCCCAGGCGACGTTTGAAGTCGGATAACCGATTTCGATGCTGCCGATGTGGGTTCCGTCGGGCGCAAAAACGCTTACTCCACCGGGCCGCGCGCCAAACAGGTTGCCAGCCTTGTCAAGTTTGAATCCGTCGGGTCCGAAGAAGGGCGGTTTCCTCCACTTGCTCGCGTCGGCGAAAACTCGGCCGTTCTTAACCGCTCCGTTCTCGAGAATGTCGTACAGCAACCAGGCGGATCGGTTGTAGTTTACGTCGGAGACGTAAAGCTGCCTTTCATCCGGGGACAATGCGATGCCGTTCGGAGCCCTAACGTCATTGATGAGCAGGGTGAGCTTGCCGTTGTTGGTAAGACGGTAAACCCCCTGGAACGGCAACTCCTTGGCTGGATCGTCGAACGCTCTGGGCAAACCGAACGGCGGGTCTGTAAAGTAGAGATCCCCATTTGAGCTAAAGACAAGGTCGTTCGGGCTGTTGATTCGCTTGCCCTCATAGCTCTCGACGAGTGTGCTCTTTGTTCCATCTTTTTCTAACCGGGCAATGCGGCGGTCACCATGTTGCGCGAGCACGAGTCGCCCTGCCGCATCGAACGCTAACCCATTGGACCCGGGCTCCGCGCCTGCGAACCGCCTCTTGCCTGTATAGCCGCTCGGCTTGAGGAACAAGCCGGTGCCTTTGCCTTCTTGCCACCTATAAACTGAGTTCGCCGGAATATCGGAGAACAACAAGTACTTACCGCTACGATGCCAGACGGGTCCTTCCACCCATTTGCGTCCATGGACGATTCTCTCCACGATTGCAGTGCTAGGCACGAGGTCATTGAAGCGTCGATCGAGACGGACGATATCGACGCGTGGGTTTGGCTGCGCTCGGGCGAAGGGTTGTGAAAAGCTACTCGCCAAACTGAGGATACTGACGAGTGTTACAGTAAACGTGTTCCGGCTCATGGAGATTCACGCACCTTCGATTGCGCCAGCTACCCTGGCTTTGTCAGTTTGGCCTGATAGGCGTCGGACGGATGCCTGGGATATTAAGCGGCATGCGATACAGCGCATTCTCCGCCGTGATGTATAGAGTTTTTGCGTCCTCGCCGCCCCAGGCGAAATTGTGTGGGTGTCTAGGAGCGATAATGGTACCGAGATGTCTCGCCGCCGGCGAAAGAATCCACAACCCGCCGGGACCGGAGACGTACAGGTTCCCGCGTACGTCTACTTTGATCCCATCGATACCCTCCTGGCCTGGCGCTTTTGTCATGTCGAAGAAAACCTCTCCGTTAGCTAATGAGCCATCTACGCCGAGTTCGTAGCGCATGATCACTTTTTTTTTCGGATCCCAGTTCCCGACATAAAGATATTTTTCATCGGGCGAGAGGGCGATGCCATTCGGGCCCCGAAGATCCGTGCTCAGGAGCCGGAGCTTACCGCGGTTCAAACTGAAAACACCGCTGTAGGCCAGCTGCTTGCGAGGATCGTCGTAAAACTTCGGCAAACCAAACGGCGGATCGGTGAAGAAGAGCGTGCCGTCCGAGCGATACACGAGATCGTTGGGACTGTTCAAGCGCTTGCCATGATAGTTGTCCGCAAGGGTGGTAAGGCTGCCGTCCTTCTCGATCCGCGTGATCCGACGATTGCCGTGTTCATTGACTGTTAGTCTTCCTTCAGGATCTAGACTCAGGCCGTTGGAGCCGGGCTGCAGATATTCTTTGACCTCGCTGCCCGAGTAACCGCTGTTTGTCTTGAAAACCGAAAGCTTTGCATCGGGCGTGCTGTACTTGTAAATCGCGTTAGCATTGGGATCGCTGAACAGAAGGTGCCCCGGGGCGGTCCAGACTGGTCCCTCTGTGAACTGAAAGCCTTCCGCCAATTTAAAAAGCTTCGGGTTTGCCGGCACGATTTCGTCTATGGCTGGATCAACACGTATGACTTCAACATTGACCTCCTGTGGCGCGACGGCAAACGGCCCCGCCGCCACTTTGTGAAACTCCAGCTTTGCGTGACTCATATAGATATAGTTGGTAGGGGGGTTCGATATTGGGCCGTTGATGCCAAAGACCGCCAGCTGGATCACCTGTCCAGGTTTGACTCCCCGCGCGATCGCCAGCCGGTTCTCCGCGTTCCAACCTTTAATGACCGACCCTCCGCTTTGACCCGCAACGCGAGGAATTTCGCCGTCCACCCAAACCTCCGCGTAATCGTCGACAGATGCCGTGAACACCAGAGTCGAACCGGTGGGATCGAAACTTCCGACCCGCTCGGGAACCGTGATCTTGATGCGATACCAGTTGAAAGCAAGCTTCCCAGCTGAGCGCCGCGTAGCGAGACCGGTCGGGTCGATAACCTCCCACTCCGAATCATCGAAATCGGCGCGCCCCGCCCGAGGAGTGAAATCATACGCTTTGTTTGGATTGTTGCCGGGCTGCCCATCCGGGCCGGGCGCCGTGAAGTCTACTTCAACGATTTTGACGTCGCTGTAGCGCCACTCGCCTCGAACCAGTTCCGTGCCTTTTCTAGTAGCGAGGTCAATGATTGCTTCGGGCTTGCGCTGGCTAAGAACGTCGTCAAGCGTGCCGGCGCCGGTGAACATCGGTAAACAAAATAATGTGGCGCCAAACGCAATTGGGGCACTGAATTGGGTCCCCGTCCTCCGAACGTCCTGTCCCGCGATGCCAGAGGCTTGAGGTGACGGCGCTTCGTTGTTTACTTTCATCGTAGCCCTGTCCGGCGAGCGAAGAGGGAACTTCTGAGTGAGAGAACGGTAAAGATTCCATACGGCTGTTCCATCTAAAATATTTTGGATGTTCATCGGCAACCTCAGTTGGCTGCTCTCACTTTAACGACATAATAATTGATTGGCCCTTGGACTTCTGTGAACCAGTGGGGCGTGCCCGATGGAATGACGATAACGTCGCCTTTGCTGATCGTGCGGGACTCGCCACCGTTTACCCCGTCACCGCGGATTTCTTCGGACTCAATATTCTTGCCCTCTACGATTGTTCCGCCCGTGATTAACGTGGCGGTACCTTGGAGCATGTATATGATATCCGTGTCTTTTGTGTGGATCTCGACGACTCCCTTCGCCTCACGGTGACTCGCGTGTATCTTGTAATTTGCGCTTTCCAGCAGTGGCATGCCTTTTTCGAAGGCTTTGCTTACCTGCGCCGCTGGAAAGTAACTTACGTTTGACACGGCGCCCTTGGCTGGCTCGATTGCGGACGCAAAAACTTTCGCGCCCGCATTCGCTATGTCTTCGTCCTCCTGCGGTGTGTTGCCGCTCACCCCTATAGCGCCTACGACTTTGCCTTCGTGAATCAAGGGAAGGCCCCCTTGCAGCGGGATCGATCCCGGCAGACCGAGAGCGGCCACTCGGCCGTTCTTGACCTGATCTTCAAAGACTTTACTGGGTCTGCGGAAGATCGCCGCTGTGCGCGCTTTGCCGATACCGACTTCGACGCTGGCAACTTGAGTGTCATCGAGACGCTTGACGACCACGGGATAGCCGCCATCGTCGACGACGGCGATCACTACCGTCGCGTTCCTCTTTTTAGCTTCCGCGGCGGCTGCATCGGCCACTTGTTCTGCCGCCGCCAAGGTCAGTACTTTCTTTTCGAGCAGCTGCGCTTTTAATGAAGTGGCGGTGAATAGCGCTAGAACTGTTATCGGTATAGCGATTTTGGTTTTCATTTTCCCTCCTGCCAATGTCTGCTGTTTTAGGCTCGTCGTCAGTTCAGTCCGTGCTTACTCCGGCCAACCAGAAGCTTAGTTAGTTAGAGCTCAACATCAGCGGCTCATGAAAGCTCGCCTCGCCCAAGTTGGTTTCCGCCCAAGCGCACCAGATCACGACCTTGGCGACGTCTTTGACGTAGGAGGGCAAAGTGATCTTGCGGTTCATTTTATTGTCTTTGATCGAAATCTTCTGCAGGTGGTAAACAGTGCCTTGAGAATCGACGACTTGCCAGTGAGGATCGGGAGCGTCTGGCGTCTTGAAGTCATCAGAGAGCGCGAGCACCCATTTGCCCGCTTCTCTGTACGAACTGACAGAGCCGGTGTTAGCCTTCGATCCTTTGAACGGCCCGCTCTTAGCCACGATGTCAGCTGCGTAAATCTGTCCAGTGACAAGCAAGCCGCCTACGAATGACGCTAGACGAAGCCGAATCGCCTTGCTGTTTGTCTCTAAGATCATCTGTTTCTTCCTCCCTTTCACGTCTCATTTGTGTAGATTAGATGTTGTGAGCAACGATGGATGTAGTCTAATGATCAACACCGAGGCTCAATCACCGCCCCCGCCGCCACGACCGTATCGATTGCGTGCTTCGTCACGCCGCGCTTTGTCGATTTCTTCGTCGAACAACGCGCCAATGTGCTGCGCGGAAGCGGCAAACTCCATCAGCCCATTCCTTGCGGCGAAAGTCGTCCGAATTGCTGAGCGAATGCGCATGGCGGGATCCCAATGATAACCGTACACACTGTCGGTCGCGATATATTCGAGAGCTTCATTAATGTTTTCGAGGCCTGCTTCGATTTCCTTTTCGCCCCGCGCGTGCTCGCCGTTACGGGCGAGAACCAGGCCGAGGTAAAGACGCGCCAGAGGGTCGTCTTTGTCTCTAGCGATTGCCTGCTCCAGTGCTCGACGCGCTTCCGCATCTCTGCCGGTTTCGTAGTAAGCCCTTCCGAGATAGGTGAATACGCTTTCACGAACGCGATACGGCAGTTGGTAATCGGGATCGTGTTCTGCTGCTTGCGTGAGGAACACGATCGCCTCATCTGGTCGGCCCGTCTGGAGCGCCAGACGTCCAGCCTGGACTTGTGAAGTCACGGAACTGCAGGCCGTTAGGGCCAGCAACAGACCAAAGCCTGCTGTTGATAGAAATGAGTACGC
>DATACQ010001104.1:0-2786 GCA_036258955.1 Binatia bacterium | reverse complement strand
TCGGAAATACGATGTAACCTAGTCAAACCGCCTCAAAAAGACTCAGATGAGTACATTGCGGGTTTCCCGGATAATGCGGGGGATTCTACAAGAAGGAAGAAGCCGAGGGGAAGAAGAAAGTCAACACGGCCTGGCACCACGACTTGCGCAGACATCACTTACGAAAGTCTTCCGCTCTTAACTCAATGGGTTTGCCATGCGGCGTTCGGTGCACTGCGCGCTTCCACGCGCGGTAATGCTGCGCAAGCGATTGCGCCGACGCCAAACCTTTTTCTGCGACCATGCGCTCGAGTGTTGCAAGCCAATGATGGTAGTAGGTCTCTCCGGTATCGGGATCTCCGGCGACCTGGGCTTTCTTGATTTCCTCGCCGAGCATCGCGGCCCACTCGCTCCAGGCGAACAGACCTTTTTCGTATAGCGCGAGCGCCATGGCAAACGCATGGGCTTCCCAGGGGGCGCGAAAGACCGGGCCGTTCGCGTCGCGCGGAATGCCCGGAACCGCCTCCGCAACGCGCCGGGCGGTTTCCGGTTCAATGGATGATGATTCAGACATGTTCGAGATAAGGCTCAAACGCTTCGATAGAAACCTTCAACTTTGGGTCCGCGTCAGCGCCCCAAAGCTCTTGGGCATCGAAACGCACCGTGTAAAGCCACTGCGGATCCTCGCCTCTGCCGATAGCCGCGGAGTCGGGAAAGACGTGAGCGCCATGCAGGCGCTCGACGACTCCCACGTGTCCGCGCGCATAACGTGGTAAGCGCGTGTGCGTGGTTGGGTGGATGTTTTTCGCGCGCACCCGGTCGCCCACTTTGAACCGTGCCGGTGCAGGCGCCGGTCGTCCGTACGAGCCGCGCCGTACGACATGTTCAACATCGGCCAGAGTGAACCGGTCTCGGTTCAGGCGTTTACCGGCTCGCAGCGCGCGCCCGGCCGCGACCTCATCGGCGTCGATGAGGCCGCGCTCAATAAGCAGGCGCACGTTGCGCAGAAACCATTTCTCGTAGTAGGAACTCGTCAAATACACAGCCGGCGAAAGTAATTCGACGGCATAGCGGCTCGTGTCGATGGTCCACGCACGGAAGACGCCTATCGCACGGCTCATCGCCAGCACGCGTCCCTCCCACCGATGATGAAAAACCGGCTCGTTCGGTTCGACGTCGACTTTGCCAAACCCGTCCATCCCCCCCATATCGTGGACGCCATCCATCAGGTCACCTCAGTCGGCTTTTTCGGTAGCCCTGCGCCAATCATGCAGTCGCGCGTGATCAATGCGGCAAGCTGCGCCTCGCTCCAGCCCTCGGTTCCGGCCGGACGCATCGGCACGACCAAGTAGCGGGTCTCGGCCGTCGAATCCCAAACCCGGATCTCCGTCTCGGCCGGCAGCGTGACCCCAAAATCCGCTAGCACCGCGCGGGGCTCCTTCACGGCGCGCGAGCGATACGGGAAGGACTTGTACCATGCCGGTGGGAGGCCGAGCACATCCGTCGGATAACACGAGCACAACGTGCATACGACCATGTTGTGCACCTGCGGCGTGTTCTGGACGGCGACCATGTGATCACCAACGCGTCCCACTTCTGCAAGCGTGCCAATCGCTTTGCTGGCGTCCTCGAGGAGCGATTGGCGAAAAGCGGGATCGCTCCACGCTTTGGCGATAACCCGCGCGCCGATATGCGGACCGATTTGCGTCTCGTAAAGTTCGACGATGCGGTCAAGCGCAGCGGTTTCGATATACCCCTTCTCGACCAAAATCGTCTCGATCGCGCGCACCCGCAGCTCGATGTCGGAAAGATTAGAGCCCTCATTGTGTTCGTGATCATGTTTATCCATACGCGAACTATAGCTAGCGAAACTGGCGACGTCCACCAGAAACCGCCAGCGCGGAACGGCCTCGCATTTCTCGCTCTCGCGACTCACCTCACGCTTACTTCAAAATCTCTTGGAGCTTTGCCAGGAGATTCTTCTCCAGTTTGTAGATGCGGTCCACGATCTTTTCAAGTTCCTCCCCGCTGAGCGGAGCCATGTCGAGGCGCGCCTTTTTGGCATCGGCAAGAAACTCCGGGTCTTTGTAAGTATCTGCCAAGCCCTTGCGCAGCGCGACGACGCGGTCTTTTGGCGTGCCCGGCGGGAAGACATACGGTCGGGCAATCGAGCTGTAGTCAAACGCGCCGGCTTGCACGATCTTGCGATTATCTTCCCCTTTGACGTAATCGAGAATCGTAGGAACATTGGGCAACTCGGGATGACGCTGCGGCAGCATCTGCAACACCACCACGACCGATCCAGTTTCAAGCTCTTTCACCCAGCCTGATTTGAAGGATTCCCAAGAATTGACCAAGCCGTGTAGTTCGCCGCTGTTGACCGCCAACTTAATATCGGCGGTGCCTTTGTAGCCGGACACAAGCTGTATCGGCACGCCGACGGTTGCACGCACGATTTTCGCGATGTCGTCGGTGGCTGCGCCCGGGCCAACGCCGCCGAACTTTAGCGTTGCTTTGCTGGAAAGCCAATTGTCAATGTTCGCCGTGCCGCTCGCCTTGCTAAGGCCAATCGTAGTGGTGTCCTGGGCGGGCACGCCAAGGTGCTCGAATTTCCTGCCGTCGAATTCGATGCCGGGCTTGCCGAGCACGTGCTGCAGGATGAGGCCGCCAATGAAATGGCCGATCGTGAGCCCGTCCGGTTTGGCGACTTTGTACGTATGGTTCGCCGCGATCAAACTGCCCGCACCCGTCATGTTTTCGACGACAAAAGTTGGATTCCCCGGGACGTGTTTGCCAAGGTGCCGCGC
>DATACQ010001103.1:0-4684 GCA_036258955.1 Binatia bacterium | reverse complement strand
CGAGCTTTTGGCCCTTAGCAAACTCAAAGAACGCGGCGAAATCGCGCCCGAGGTGATCGACAAAATCCTCTACGCAAACCCGGCGAAATTTTACGCACTCGATCAGGATTAGGGCCTTGTTCGTTACTCGTGATCCTGGCTCGTGTTCGGGGGAGCAGCCACCTGTCCGGATTATATTTTAAGAGTTCCGTTCGAAGTGTAAGTGCAAGGCGTCTCAGGTCTAGAGTTTGGGTTGAAATAAAAAACCCGAGACTCGGGACTCCAGACCCGAGACTGTGTTCCCGCCAAGCTGCGGATTCACCCTCTCTCGCGCTTCGCGGGAGAGAGAGGGTGAGGGTGGTAGCGCGGCACAGACTTTCATCGAAGCAATGGCTGATACATTCGACCTACTGCTAGCCGGCGGTACGGTTCTCAATCCCGGGACCGCGCTGAACCAGAAGCTCGACGTGGCGGATAGCGCTGGCCGGGTAGCGGCGATCCAGCCGAGTATTCCGCGGACAAGCGCTAAACGGGTCATCGATGTCAGGGATTGCTACGTCACGCCAGGGCTCATTGACTTTCATGTGCATAGCTACTGGGGCGTGAATCCTTACGGTTGTGATCTCGACTCCGTTTGTCTCGACAACGGCGTAACGACGACTATGGATGCCGGGTCCGCCGGCGCTGTCAATTTGCTGGGGTTTCGCAAACTTGTGCATGAGCAATCGAAAACGCGCATGCTCGCGTTTGTCGCCCTGGCGCAGCACGGCGTCTTGAACGAACCCGGGGAACTACTCAATCTCGGCTTTGCCGACAGCGACGGGGCGGCGCAGGCGGTGGAGGATAATCGGGATATCAGCATCGGCATTAAAGTACGGCTGCATAAGAAGTCCATCGGCGAGAATAGCCGGCCGGCGCTCCGGCTTGCCATAAAGGCGGCGCAGGCGACCCGCACGCCGATCATGGTGCACGTGGGCGATACGGCGCTTTCGATGGAAGAGATCGCTGAGACGCTAAGACCCGGTGACATCATGACGCACTGCTATACGCCGCAACGGCCCTCGATCATCGACGAGAAAGGCAAGTTGCTCGCCGCAGTGCGCAGAGCCAAGGAGCGCGGCGTTATCTTTGACATCGGCCACGCCGGAGGCCATTTCGCTTTCGATCTGGCGCGCAGGGCCATGGAAGACGGGCTGGTCCCCGACATTATCAGCTCCGACCTTCATGGCCGGTTGAAACAGCCCGGTTTCGGCGTCGTGGGTGATCTGCTGACGACGTTGACAAAATTCTTGCCGTTAGGCTTGAGCCTGCAGCAGATAATTGCGAGCTGCACGGTAACCGCCGCTCGCGCTATCGGCTGGCAGGATCGTATTGGCAGTCTCGAAGTCGGCCGCGAAGCAGATATCGCGGTGCTACAGATTGTTGACAAGCCCACCGAACTGCGCGATTCAATCGGCGGTGTGATGACCTACAAGGAGCGCATCGCTGCTCGCTGGACCATACGCGCGGGCCAGGTATTTGAGGGCAGGGGATAGCAGTCCGCGATTAGACGAGATTTTGTCCGAGGGAGTAAGCCTCTCTGATCGCGGCCAATAGAGTTGCACCTTGAGGCGGACGGCAAATAATCTTATTACGGCAGCCATGGAGCGAAACGCAAATCCCGGCGAAGTGAACAAGTCGGCGCATCTGTGTACTCCCGTGTCCGCTCTCTTCGAGGCTTGCTCCCTCGGACTGAACACTGTGTCGCCATTTGTCGGCGACCAGGAATAATGCGGGGCTAGTTTGTATGGGTGAAAGCAAAGCTGGTTGCGGTCGATCGCGAGCACGATCGAGTGGTGCGCAAGCGCACTCTACATAAAGAAGCAGAAAGCGATGCGTAGGGTGCGCTTGCGCACCTCCGTAGGGCAGGATCTTTCAGTTCAGTTTTTTCAGCAGTTGCAGCGAAAGTAATCACAATTAGAGGTTTCTATGACTTCAAGCTGGGAAAAAATCAAGGTCGGCGACTCCGAGATGCGTTTGTACATGAGCTCGCCCGCTTCCAGCGAACGTCTTCCCGGTATTGTCGTAGTTCCCGGGCAGACTGGCGTAAATGACTTTTTGCAATTCTCAGATATGGCTGCGTCAAAGGGCTACGTGGTCGCCGCGCCGGATCTCTATCATCGTGATCCGCCGGATTGTAAAGACGACGGTCCGACCCGCCGCCAGAGATTGCGCGATGTCACTGTGATCCAGGACATCAACGCCGCCGTTCATTTTCTCAAGTCACGGCAATCGGTGGATCCCGCCCGTATCGGCATCGTCGGTTTCTGCATGGGAGGACGAATCGTCTATCTCATGTCCGCGGTGAACCCGGACATCAAGGCGGGTGTAATGTACTACGGCAGCGATCCATTTTCGCCCTGGGGAGATGGACCTGCGCCTTTTGCGCTGACCAAGGACATCCACTGCCCGATCATGGGTCATTTTGGCGAAGATGACGTAAATCCTTCGCCTGCTGACATGCGCAAGCTCGATGCGGAGTTAAACCGCCACGGAAAGGTTCACGAGTTTTACTCGTACGCGGGAGCGGAGCACGCGTTCGCGAATTTCGGTTCCGCCAAATATCGTGAGCACGCGGCGCAGGCGTCCTGGCCAAGGACGTTTGATTTTTTCGCGAGGCACCTGGGTAAGCCGGCCTGAACCCGACTACCGGCCGGATTTCATCAACGCTGAAACGAAGCTTCTTGCCCCAGCTAAATGGCGCCCAAGCACACTCTTCGAACTTGGAAAGCACAGCTTAATACAAATGCGGTAGCAGCCGTTCGAAGCGTTCTAAATCTCTTGTCTACCCTGAAATCCGAAATGTTTCGCATCGTTAGGAAAGACACAACGGGTTTGGCCATTAGCGGAAGATCATGCCGGAACCAATTCGGCATCCATGGGATAGGACGAAATGATCTCCGAACCCGTCGCTGTGACCCGCAGCAGGTGCTCCAGCTTTACGGGATAGTGATTGATTTCCAGAGCAACGATCATGTTCTCTTCCAGGCTGACTATGTACTTTTCGGGATCCCCGCCACGCAACCAGGGAGATTCGTAAATACAAAGCCCGACGCCGTGAAACCCGTCGAATCCCGGCAGCCGCGCCGTCGCGCCTTCGCCGAACCGTTTGAACGCTTCCGTACAGGGCCCGGGCTTCACTAACGGCAAAGCTTGCTGCATGCTTTCATAGGCTTCCTTGTAGCGGGCGCGCGTCTGCTGGGTCGGTCTGCCGCGGCTAAAGGTGCGGCAGAAGTCGCTGTAATAACCGCCCGGTCCCGCCACTGTGGCGTCGGTGATGACGAGATCGCCTTCGATCACCACGAGATCGCACCCCATGGGCTCGTTATGCGGCCGGCTGTCGGCGCGCGAAGAATCGTAGATCGAGATGAACTCACTGCCCGCTTCAAAACCCTCGTCCAAGAGAACATCCAGCATAATGCGGCTTAATTTCTCTTCGGGGACATCGGGCTCCTGGAGCGCCTTGCGCACGAGATCATAGCCGCGTTCTTTGGCTTTCGTGGTCCAGCGGATCAGTTCTATTTCGTCGCGCGTTTTTACGGCGCGCGCCTGATTTACAGCGCGGGTACCGTCTGCGAGCCGTATGCCTTTGGCTTTCAACCCTTCGATCGCTTCCAAATTCAGGCAATCGATGCCGAGCCGCGCACCGGCGGCGCCAACTTCCCGCAAGCCCGCGAGGGCTTGTTCCACGAAGTCCTGCGTAGCGATGGGCGGGCGCATGCCGAACATGAAAGCATCAAAGCGCCGGCTACGGTATTTGGGCTTGCGCGATAACTCGCGCTGGCATATGAGCGGAGCGCCTTCAGCGGGAACAAGGACGAAACGCTGAATCGCCGTCGTCCGTAGCCCAAGCATCATAACGGTATTGGTCGCGTAGCGAATATTGATCCAGTCGGTCAACAGGAGCGCGCCTAGATCGTGCTCTTTCATACTGGTTTGCAGCCGCGTCAGGCGCTCGTTGGTCAGACGCTCGTTGTCAACGCCAAATGGCGTCAGGTCCGGGTAAAACATCGATCCTCCATTTATTCACCTGGGCTATGGGTAAATCGCGCCGGTGCTGCCGGCCGACTAGACATGTTGCATTTTGCCACTACACGGCCGGTAAAAACCTGATCGGACAAAGAGTATACTCGCGCAGAACGCAAAGACAGCAAGGTAGGCCTGGACACGGGCAAGCGCGTGTTCGAATTATTCTTCTTCCCCCAACAACGTACCGCGGCAACGCCGTGAACCGCAGTAACAGGGGTTCTCTCGCTTCGCGGCGGTGGTGTGCGGCTCGCCGAGTTGCAGATTGTAGTCGTACGTCAATTCTTCGCCGGGTCGGATGTCGCGGCGCGTTTCGATGAAGATACGGTCGTCCTCGTCCTCGACTTCACAATTGGGCGAACAGGAGTGGTTAAACCAACGGGCCGAGTTGCCATGGTGTGTGGCGTCGATGACAATGTCGTCATTCACCGTGAACAGCATCGTGTGGGGCGAATACTCGTGCTCGGCGGCGTAGCGCCGGTCCGCCTCCTCGTGGGAGATCCGCTCACCGGTATACTCGATGAGCCGCGTGTGTTTGGGTATGTGAGTGAGCGCGAAGACACCGCGGCCATGAATTGGCGAGCGCCGCACTGAAAAGCGGCGCTGTTTTCCGTTTTTTGATCCCGATGCGCCGTTTCGG
>DATACQ010001102.1:0-2479 GCA_036258955.1 Binatia bacterium | reverse complement strand
CTCTTATCCTTTGATGCAGACAACCGGTTCGAGCCGAGCCACCCGTCGGGCTAGGCCGGCATCATGCGCCGCATCGACGACGGCAGTGACATCTTTGTAAGCTTCGGCGCTTCCTCCGCCACTCCACGCATGGAGCGGTGCGAATCAAGACGCCTTTAGCCGCAAGCCTCTGGACTACATCCGCGCCGCGCCACTGTCTGAGGGCCTGATGGATGAAAGGATGGGCGCGCAGACTAGCTCGCGATCCGGCACTTCGATTCCATGCTGCGCCTTCTCCGCGGCCATTCGCGTGAGAAACTCCGTGCCGATCTGATGTCCCAAGCCGCGCGAACCACAATGAATGCTGAGCACAACGCCGCCCTCGGTCAAACCGTATGAGGCGGCTATGGCGCTGTCGAATTTTTCGGCGACATGCTGGACTTCGAGATAGTGATTTCCGGACGCCAGGGTACCCATTTCTTCGCGCTGTCGTTCCTTCGCTCGATGTGAGACCTGCTCGGGTCGACCTCCCGAGATCGAGCCCCCTCCTCAACGCGCGCAAGATCCTGCCGGGTTCCATAGCCACGCGCAACCGCCCATTTCGCTCCATCACTCAGCATCTCGTCGATTTCTTTATCGTCAAGGCTGCGTTTTCCGCGACTCCCCACGCCGGCGGGAATCGTTCGAAAAAGCGCATCAGCAAGCTTTTCCTGGTTTGTGCGAATCTCGTTCACGCCCAGGCCCGTTACGAGGGTGCGAACACCGCAGGATATGTCAAAACCGACGCGGCCGAATCCGCCCACACCGATATCGGCTCCATGAGGGAAGTGTTCCCATCCGGAAGCAATCATGTCGTTGTGCATCGTCAACAAACCTCTACAGCGGAGCCTTAGCCCAGTCTATCACTGATCGGGTACTCGTTTTACTGGCTGTGAAAAACGAGCGAAGGTTGCGCGCGTGTTCAAAGCGAAGGAGGTCGTTTGCAGTTCAGGCCGGCGAGCACGGCGCGCAGGCGATTGTAGAGCAGCCGGGCCGGAGAGAACCTATTTGATCGCCGCACCAAGCGCGGTAGCATACAAGCAGGCAAGAATAAGTCCAGCTCGGTAACCCGGTGAGATAGGGACCGCCCGGTTAAGCTCATTAGCCGCCGGCGGCTCAGCGCGTACGGCAGGAGTCCATTGTGAACACAGCTCGTAATCTTATCCAGGCCATCACCTTGTCCGAGATCGTCGACATCATTCTAGTAGCGGTTCTGCTTTATACCGCGATCGTTTGGGCGCAGCGGACGCGAGCAGCCTTTGTCGTCAGGGGCATCGCGATCCTGGGGGCTACCTACTTGATTGCAAGGCAGCTCGACTTGCAGATGATCGCCATGATCTTTCAGGCTTTCTTCGCTGCGTTCTTGGTCATGATCGTGGTTATTTTTCAAGAGGAGCTGCGGCAGATCTTCGAGCAAATCGCGGTTTGGAGCATGGGACGGAGAGCACACCCGGCCCTGCGTTCAACGACCGCGGATGCGCTCGTGCGCGCGATTGCCGATCTTGCACGGGATCGCATTGGAGCTCTCATCGTCATTAAAGGGAAAGATCCTTTGGAGCGGCACATCACCGGAGGAATTCTTCTTGATGGCAGAGTGAGCGAGCCGCTGCTCAAGAGTCTCTTCGAGCCCCATTCGCCAGGGCACGACGGCGCGGTGCTCGTAGAAAGCAATCGGGTTACCCGCTTCGCGACGCACCTGCCCCTGTCAAAAGATCTTGCGCAACTCGCGAACGTCGGCACTCGTCACAGCGCCGCCCTGGGTCTTGCGGAACTATGCGACGCGCTTTGTATCGTTGTTTCGGAGGAGCGCGGCACGGTTTCGATCGCAAGGAACGGGCAGCTTCGCAAATTGGACAACCTTCAGGAGCTCGGCAGCGCGATTCACAGTTTTCTCATGGATAAGTTCCCGAGTCATGAGCCGGCACACGCGCCGGCGCTATGGTTCCAGATCTTTCGCAAGAACTGGCTGGCCAAAGCGCTTGCGGTTACGTTGGCCATTGCCCTCTGGTATGTTCTGGTGCCTGGTTCCACGACCGTGCAGATGACTTATGATGTTCCCGTCCAAACCAAAAATCTTCCCCCCGCTTACAAGATAGAAGAGATCCAGCCGCCAACCGTCACGGTTACGTTTTCCGGGCCAAGACGCGCTTTTTATCTCTTCGACACCGAGCGGGCCAAAGTGATTGTCGACGCGACCTTGTCCGAACAGGGGCGGCGCACGTTTAATATCTCCGAAGGCGACGTGCAACACCCGCCGGACGTCAGCGTGGAAGAGGTCAAGCCGTCCGTCGTTAGGCTATCATTGCGCAAAGCTGCCCCTGCCGAATCGACCCAAGGCTAGGAGGCGTTGCTGCAAGACACGAGGAGAGCCTGGTTTCGTTACGACGCGAGAGAAATTCTTTCTGTCCCTCCGGCCGTCTCCTCCGTGTACAGCCGGTGGCGGTGGGCGCGGCTGCGCCAG
>DATACQ010001101.1:0-3678 GCA_036258955.1 Binatia bacterium | reverse complement strand
GCACCAGAGGCAAGAGCCGAGGGGAAGATTTCATACAGAGGCATAGCGTAACCGAGGGCCTACCCTCTCCCCTCGGCTCTTGCTTCCGGTCGAAGTAGCTCGTCGCTTCGTTGACTCGCCTCAGGGGTTCAAACGCAGATTCCGGGCGCGCCTTACCGTGCCGGCAGCGGCTCGACTCCGGCAAACTTTTTCAGCATCTCGATAATCTCGGCATCGCGCGGCATCTCCTTGATGATCTTCGTCAGTTCTTCGGGCAGCAACGGCGACACCTCATCGGTTACGAGCTTCTTGAATTCTGCATGAAACTCAGGATCCTTGAAAACTTTGCGCATCGCCTCTTGCAGGATCTCGATCCGGTCCTTGGGCGTTCCGGGCGGCAAAACGTAAGGTGAGGTCGCAGTTCTAAAGCCCCGCCACGTCGTCAAGAGTTTCCGTTCTTTGTCGGTTTTTGCAAAGCTCTCGATTTCAGGGAGCTGCGCGAAGCGTGGATCGGGATGCTTCTCGCCCTTCGGAACCGCGAGGATTGCGTGAAAATCCATTATGCCCTTTTCCACCCAGTCGCGATTGCGTCTCAACACTGAAGTCGTATTGTTCGCGCGCGAGTCGATTTCGGCATTCATCAGAGCGACATCGGCTTCCATCGAAGAGTAGCCGGTGACGAACTTCGGCGTCTTTAGATCGAGAAAGTACGCGAATAGCCTTCCCGTAGTGTAAGCGACCGCGCCGACTTCCTGGGCGCCGATTCGAATACCGGTGGCGGCCCGAAGTTTTTCGATGGTATTTAAACCAAGCTCTCGTCGAGTGTAGAAAACGTTATGGTTTTCGCTAACCGGAGTGCCCAGATATACGAATTTGTCGACATCATAGAGGACGCCGGTTTCGCGCATGACGCTCAAGCCGATAGTTGAGCTGCTCAGCGCGCCCATCGTAAGCCCGTCCGGATTCACCGATCGGTACACATGGTTTGCCGCTTTGCGGCCGCCGCCGCCCTCGATGAACTCGATGACGATAGTCGGATTGCCTGGAATGTATTTGCGCAAATACGGCACAACCGCTTTGACCCGCATGCCTGCAGTTCCGCTGGGATCGTTGTTGATGATCTTCAACGTCTTACCTTGGTAGAAAGGCGTCTGTGAGTGCACTGGAGTCCCTAAGATGCTCAGCGGAAAAACAAATCCGGCGCCAAAGATCAGAACCGAGAGTTTCGTTCTCATCGAGATCTCCTCAGATCAACCGGCCAAATGCATTGAACTGCTAACAGCGCACACAGCCATTCCGATACCTTTCGATATCCGAGGCGAACCTTTCGTGTCAACAAGATTTAGCGCGGACGCGGAGCAAAGCTGAACAGTCTTGTTGGCGCCCGAAGACACTACTGCTCGATGTCTTCGATCGCCCGGACTTATTCGTCAGAAAGCGTCAGCCGTTCGGCTGCGAGATCTTCCTTCATATGTTTCTCGCTGGTGGTTCCCGTCAACGGCAGCATTCCCACCTGCATGGCGAAACGAAAGATCACTTGAGCCGGGCTGGCATTTAAACGTTCTGCGGTTCTCAGAACTTCTGGAGCAATGAGAACGTCCCGATTGGCGGTCAAAAGCGAGAATCCTTCATAGATAACGCCATGGGCCCGGCAGACTTCTCTCACTTCCCTGTCCCATCCGAGCGCAGCAAAGCACCGATTTTGTACTACCATTGGTTTGACGCTTGCCTGTTCACACAGGGCCGCGAGCTGAGCGGCGGAGATATTGCTAACGCCGATCATTTTGGTGCGACCCGCACGATAGAGCGCCTCCATTGCCGACCACACCTCCCAATCGGCTGCGCCCAAGCCGCGCCGCGAATAAGGCGCGTGCAAGACATAGGAGTCCAGATAACCGGTATTGAGGTGAATCAACGAGCTCTCAAAAGACTGAATGACCTGGGTTGCGAGATCGGCAGAAGGATCATAGGGGGTTTGGCCGCCCTGCCCTCCCACGGGAGTAAACTTCGTCTGAATGAACAGGGTATCGCGTTCGATGCCCTTTGTTTTCAGCGCCTCCAAGGCCTCGCCCACGAGAGCTTCCTGATAGTGGATCATTTGGTTGGCGGTATCGATCGCCCGGAAGCCTGACGCCACTGCCAACTGGACCAAGTGGGCAGTGGCCGCTTTTTTCCAAGCCGTACCGTACATGAAAGAAGGAATCGGAACATCGTTGTAGGCTCTCAGAGTCATAGCATTTCTCCCAGCTTCTTCTTAACGGCCGTTTTTACCCGCGCTGGACCAACTCCGGAAATCGGGTAACCATCGCCTCCGGCGGCATGGCATTGAGTCTCACCCCGAGTTCTTGTGACAACATGATCGCATTAGCGGCAGCGTTCCCGCGGGCATGGTTATTATAAAACGCGAAAGCTCTTTGGCTTCCCGTTTTCTCGGTAGCGGCTTTGATGCGCGAGGCGTGGCGTTTGATTTCCTCCCGTGAATACAAGTAATCATAACGCTCCCACGACTCCTTCGCGTGCCACCATGCTTTCGCGTTCCGGCCATGCGCGCGAAAATAAAAAATGTCACCAACCGGCTCGGGTTCCTGGTGGATCGAGGTGGCAAACTTTGGTTCGTCGATCAAAACGCCACTCGCGCGATTTTCCAGCAACAGCGCTCTTACTTCAGCTGCCTGCTCATTCCAGCTCTTGTGCCGCAGCTCTACCACCTTGGGATAGTCGTAAAAGCGTCTTAGCGTATGTTGGACCTTTTCGATGTTTTCCGCGGAGCAGTGGAATGCTGCAGGATATTGCAGCAAGAGGGCTCCCAGTTTACCGGCCTCCGCGATCGGAAGAATGCCGCTGCGAAAATCATCGAAATCTGCCTGTGTTACCGCCTCCCAACGCTCCTCGGCCTGCTTACGGCTGATCTTCATCGGATGCGTGAACTTCTGCCAAAGTTTGATTGAGAAGCTAAAATCCTCCGGAGTCTTGCTCACCCAACCTTTGGCCACGGCTTCTGAGGGAGGCCTGTAAAAGGTATTGTTGATCTCGCAAGTGTTAAAGATCTGGGAGTAGTACTTAAGCTCATCAAACCCTTTGGTTTTCTTCTCGGGATAAAAGGCTCCGAACCAGCCCTTTGGTGGCTGGCCTGCGTAGGAGTAGCCCGAGGTCCCGATTTTGATATCTGTGACCGGCATACGCAGCTCTTCAGATGCGCCGATGTTGCATGGTTTTTACCGCGGCGCGGCAGCGCTGATCCGGGGATGCCCACGACGGGGGAAGCTTCTGCGCTCTAGCGAGTTTTGCGAGCTCTTTCTCGTAACGATCGAATAGCCCAAGCTCCTTCATGCGCTCTTCTATCAAATATGAAGTCGTGGGTTCGTGGCAGTAGTCGTGTACGGCCGCCCGGCGCCAGCGACCCGCTTTGTCTTTCTTGCGGCCCCAATAACGATCGCTTTGTCGTTTCAGCTCTTTCCAGCCCATCACCCGTTCAGCTACGAGTGCGTTCAATTCGGGACCAGCTGGAATTTTGTCGATGTTAGCCCTTGCGCGTGCCATAGCCTCTTCACTTCAGTTTAGAGCGGCCTCACGTGGTTTGCCAGAGAGTGAAACACCGCTGCGGGACAGAGCTTTTCGCGATCTCGAATTTCGCGCCGAGCCGCTTCGGCACCGGTGAGTAGGGAGGCTTTGACAGGCGAATCCGCCTCAGCCGGCGGC
>DATACQ010001100.1:0-1975 GCA_036258955.1 Binatia bacterium | reverse complement strand
GGTTCACCGCCTTGAGCCCAGCCTCTTTCACCGGGTTGCGCCGGTTTGCGTTTAGAATCCCGCCTGAGATGGAAGAGTCGCCATGAACTCTGCAATCGCCACTGTATTCTCATTTGCGCTATTGTCCTCGCATGTAGTTGCCTGGTGCGCTAGCGCTGATGCGATCACAGCAGATCTCTGATCGGATAGGCGAAGAGTTCAAAAAACTTCTCCTTGAAGCCGCGCGCCCGCCAATCCTCGTAAGTTATTTTCTTGGAGTGCTTGAGGTCTTCGTAAAAGATCTTGTGCAGACGCCCAGCCACGCCGCGATCGTAAACCGTGAGATTAAGCTCCTCGTTTAACCCAAAGGAGCGATTGTCGAAGTTGGTGCTTCCGATGGTTGCCCAGACACCGTCCACCACCATGGTTTTCGCGTGCATGAGAGCGGGCAAATATTCATAGATCTGAATGCCGCCGAGCAGCATGCGACCGTAGCTGCTGCGGCTCGCTCGGTAAGTGATCTTGTGGTCTATTTTGCCCGGCACCAGCACGATAACCTGGACGCCGCGGCCGGCGGCGTTCAGCAACGCGTCTATCATTCGGTCGTCGGGAATAAAGTAGGGGTTGGTGATTAAGATGGATTTTTTTGCCGAGGTGATGGACAGCAGAAACAGCATATAGTTTTGAAAGCTGCCCCCGACCGGAGAGCTTTTGACGATTTGCGCCGGCAGTTTCCCACGCGCCTCCAGACGAGGGAAGTAGCCGTCGCCTCCCAGTAGAGCTCCCGTCGCTTCCAACCAACTTTCGGTAAAACTCGCCTGTAGGTACTTGACAATGGGTCCTTCCAGACGCGCGTTGGTTTCCCTCCAGCGCCCTTCCGTGCGGCCGTCACCCAGCCAGGTATCTTTAATCCCGTATCCACCGGTAAAGCCAATTCTTCCATCGATCACCAGGCTGCGGCGGTGATTGCGATAGTTGTATCGGAATAGCTTCCAGATAAACACTACCTGTGGTGCCTCGACTCTACGGAAGTAGTGAACGTTGCAACCCGCTTGGCGCATCATGTCAGGGATTTCATCGGGGGTGTTGGTTCCGTGGCTGTCCAGGAGAATGTTGGCCTGGACGCCGGCCCGGCAACGTTCAGCGAACGCTTTGGCGAAGTCGTAAGCGATCTGACCGTCCTCATAGAGGTATTGGGCGAAGGTAATTGTGCGTTTGGCCTTTCGTATTTCTGCCAGCATGAGCGGAAAGGTTTCGTTGCCGTTCAGTAGAATATCAATCCGGTTCCCGCTGATGATAGGGGCATCCGTGTGGGCTTCGATCGTCGGAAAAAAAGCTGCTTCGTTCAGGCTTATGTCCGGAATCTGGTACACCGGACGAACCCTATTGCAGCTCAGCAGCAGTAATATTGAAAGTACAAAATAGGCGCGTTTCATGAAGTCTTACTCCGTGGTGCTCACTACTTCGAAAATATAAGATTAGACGAAACCCGCAATCATTAAATGTAGATCGGGCGCAGGACGGACTGCGACAGAGGCGGAAAGCAGACCCGGCTCATCGTGCGAAGCATGCGGTCAGTAAACCCCGATTCCGCAGTTGGCTGTGATGCTGAGGCGAGGAGCAAACTTTCGTAGCGAAGCCAATAGATTCTGCCTCTGACCGGACATCGATCAGCGGTGCTTGTGACCTGCCAAAACTCTATAAAACCATCCAAGCGAAAAGGGCGAAAATGACTTCGAAACTGCAGGCTTGGGTGTCTTCGCTACTTCAGGCTCGCCCCTCGCTCTCGCGCTAACTAGGTTCGACGGCGGAATCCGGGTAAATGGAAGGCATGAAGCGCTCGCCGGTTTCTATTTTGACCGAGGCCTGAAAACTACTAGACGCCGTTTTAACGTTTAGCGCGAACGGCTAAATACCGACTTTACCAGTACGTGTTCGTTTGTGGCGAGCCTAGTCGAAGCCGTGAATCGAGTTTTCACAGGATCTAGCGACTGCG
>DATACQ010001099.1:0-2245 GCA_036258955.1 Binatia bacterium | reverse complement strand
GCGCTCACACTGGGCCTGGCCGGACTACCACACGGATTGCGGAACTTGGAATACTCCGAGCTGCCGGCGTGGGGAAGGATCAGCAAGGAAAAATCAGCATGAGACCGATACTCGCGATAGACCTCTCCCAACTTGAATTGGGTCGTCTTCCAAGCCAAAGTCGGCTCCGGATCGGAGTTCGAGATGGCAGATCCATGGGATTGGTCGGAATCCAGACACAAGGAGGCAACCTAAGACACTGGATTACCCATACCATCCCTGGCATTCACCCTTCTGGCCAGCCTGCAGCTTATGGATTTCGCGCTACAACTTGGTCATCCCGGCCCGGTCAAGAACCCGGGGTCCCGCTGTTCTGGGCGACGCACTCGACGCCATGCGCCGAACTCCGGCGAATTTGTCTGGCTTTCGCTGGAATGATGGTGAGGGAGTCAGCCGCGGTACCTGACAATAAAGCGAGGCCTCTTCCATGAACGAGATTCTCGCTGACCTGTTTAACGTCTTCGGAATCTTGATTGTCATAATCATCCTGGCCGCACTCCTGACCTGGATCGAGCGGCGCCTGCTGGGATTGTGGCAGGATCGTTACGGCCCCAATCGCGCCGGGCCGTTTGGCATTCTGCAGGTCGTCGCCGACATGATCAAAATCCTGACCAAGGAGGATTGGATTCCGCCTCTTGCCGACAAGGGCGTGTTCGTGCTGGCGCCTATGATCGTAATGATCGCGATGCTCATGGCGATCGCCGTCGTACCCATCGCACCCGGCGTTGGAGTGGCAGATCTCAATGTAGGACTCTTGTTTTTCCTCGCAATGACCTCGCTGGCGGTGTACAGCGTGGTGCTGGCTGGCTGGTCGTCGAACAATAAATACTCGCTGATGGGTGGGCTGCGTTCGGCCGCGCAGATGGTGAGTTACGAGGTGTTCATGGGCCTGTCGTTGATGGGCGTGGTGATGCTCGCCGGCAGCTTTGATTTGCGCGAGATCGTGGCCGCCCAGCAGCATCTGTGGTATTTCATCCCGCAGTTTCTGGGGCTGATAATCTTCATCATCGCGGGTGTGGCTGAAAGCCACCGCTTGCCGTACGACCTACCCGAGGCGGAGAATGAACTGGTGGCGGGTTATCACACCGAATACTCGGGAATGAAATTCGGCATGTTCTTCATCGGGGAGTACGTTGCTATCGTACTAGTCTCGGCTATGATCGTGACCTTGTTCTTCGGCGGCTGGCTGGGGCCTTGGCTGCCGCCGATCATCTGGTTTGTGATCAAGACGTCTATCTTTATCGTATTTTTTATTTTGCTGAGAGCGGCATTGCCCCGGCCGCGCTATGACCAATTCATGTCCTTCGGCTGGAAGGTCATGCTGCCGCTTGCGCTCTTGAACCTGGTGGTCACCGGAGGCATCTTGCTTGCCATCGGTCCGCCGGGTTCATAGCTTGAGTGGCTTTTTAAGTCCCCAATCCCTGGCAATATAGCAAAAGGATTGGCGACTTAGATCCATGTATTTTGTTCTGCGAGCAGGCTAAAGCCTGTCCAAATTCCTCTCCAGGCGGATTGGTTCCGACCTGTGTGATTATGAATTTTGCTAAGGCGTTGTAGAGGTAGACAGAGTTGCTAAGCCAATTAAGAACCCTGTGGGCTGTGTTTTTGCACATGTTTCGACCGCGCGAAACGGTTCAATACCCGGAAGAAAAGCCGTATTTGCCGCCGCGCTATCGCGGGCGCATCATTCTCTCGCGCGACCCAGATGGCAATGAGCGCTGCGTGGCCTGCTATCTCTGCGCCGTGGTGTGCCCGGTCGATTGTATCGCACTGCAAAAGACAGAAGACGAGACCGGCCGCTGGTATCCGGAATTCTTCCGCATCAACTTCTCGCGCTGCATCTTCTGCGGCATGTGTGAGGAGGCCTGCCCGACGTATGCCATTCAGCTTACCCCTGACTTCGAAATGAGTGAGTACAACCGACAGAACATGGTTTATGAAAAGGAAGATCTGCTGATCAGCGGCACTGGCAAATATCCAGACTACAGCTTTTACCACGTCGCCGGCATGGCAATAGGCGGCAAAGACAAAGGCGAGGCCGAGAACGAGGCGGAGCCGGTGGATATCAGGAGCCTCATGCCATGAGAAGCCGGTGCTTGCACCCGCACGGGGAGTGCTATTACGAAACCCCTCTATGGATTTCGTCTTTTGGGCCAGCATCCAGCGGTTCCAATCGGTCGTACGGCTTGGCATTCCCTGCCTTGCC
>DATACQ010001098.1:0-3185 GCA_036258955.1 Binatia bacterium | reverse complement strand
CCAAAGCGCGCGCCAACGCGAGCCGTTGCTGCTGGCCGCCGGAGAGTTGTGTGGCCATGCGATCTTCGAGACTGGCCATTTCGACCTGCTCGAGAGCCTCGCGGACGCGCTTGCGAATTTCCTCGCTGCTGATCTTTTCCTTGGACACCCGCATAGGAAAAGCAACGTTTTCCAAAACGGTTAGATGCGGCCAGATAGCATAGCTTTGAAAAACCATGCCGATCTCGCGGCGGTAAGCCGGCACGAAGGCGCCGCTTTTTGAAGAATAAACGGTTGAGTCCGAAACGTTGATTTCACCCTCGTCAGGCTTCTCTAGACCTGCGATGCAGCGCAAGGTGGTCGTCTTGCCGCAACCGGAAGGACCGAGCAACGTGTAAAAACGTCCTTCCTCGACGCTGAAGGAAACGTGATCAACAGCGTTGACCCGGGTTCCGGTTCCGTCGATGAACGTTTTTACTAGCCCCTTGACTTCGATCACAAATGATTTCCTCTAAATGATTTCCTCTAAGGACTGGAGTAATGGAGTAGTGGAACGCCGGAATACTGGATTTCAGAACATCGCTCCGTTACTCAACACTCCCTCACTCCAATTTCCGTTAGGTCTGAATACCGACTCGGCCGGATAGTTTGTAGAACACGGCCACTACTGCCAAGAGTGTGAGAATCATCAAAATGCCGATGGCCGCCACGATCGTAACTTGTCCTTGTTCAAACATCGTGAATAACAGGATTGATAGCACCCGGCTTTCACCTGTCGCTAATAATACGGAGGTTGAGAACTCGCGGAACGAAACGATACAAATATAGATCCACCCTGCCACTAATCCTGGCCTGAGGAGAGGCAGGGTGACCCGCTTGAAGGTCTCCCACCAGGATGCGCCGGAAGCCGCTGCGGCTTCTTCGAGTTCGCTATGAATTTGCAAGATAGAACCGGAGGCTGTGCGCATGCCGTAGGGGATATAGCGGGTCACGTATGCGATTAAGAGAACCCAGATGGTTCCATAAATCGGAATAGGGAAGGCGACGTAAAACAAAATTAGCGCCATGCCGAGCACGATTCCGGGAACGGTAATCGGCACGAAAGCCAAGAAGTCCAATATCCACGAACCCGGAAGGCGGCTTTTATACACGATCCAAGCAATCAACGAGGTCAAAATCATGGCCACCGATGCGGTCAAGATCGAGAGGATGATGCTGTTTTGCATGGCGTCCCAAAAAGGCCGGAACGTAGATAGGTAGCGGTAGTTGTCCAAGCTCAGCTTGGACAAGGCGTCCCAGCTCGGCGTCGCGAAAAAGGGCAGAAACGAAGCCCAGAGAAGCACCACAAAGGGCAGCAGAATCACGAACACGAAGTAAATCAACAAAAAGGCGAGACCCACCCACCGCCATCCGCCAAGGTCGAATTGTCGCGGCCGGAACGCCTTTCCCGTCACTGTCTGGAACCGTTTGCCCTCTTTAGTTGCGCGTGTGTATAGCCAAACACCCAGCGCGCTGAGCAGCAGCAACCCGACGGCAAGCGCGGCGCCGCGTCCGTAGTCCGGAGGATATTCGTTGAACGCCAGAAAGATTTCACTGGTGTAAACGTAAATCCGAGCCGGTATTCCGATCAACGCCGGTGTCTCGAATGATTCCAGGGTGCGCACGAATAGGATTAACAAAACGGACGCTGAGGTGGGCATCAACAAACGCATGGTAATGCGGCGCAGCGTTTGCCAGGTGTTCGCGCCGGACATCAGCGCCGATTCTTCAAGCGAGGGGTCCATTGATTTGAACGCGGCGACCATCATCAGGAAGGCCAACGGCATCTGGCCGACGGAATGCACCCAGATCATGCCCGGCAAAGAAAAAACGTTGAATGGCGGCGATTCCAAGCCGAACAGATACATCAGGGCAACGTTCAGGTAACCAAACTTGGGGCTCAGCAGGAAAATCCAGGCGATGGATTCTAAAACCCCGGGAAGGATCAGCGGGACGACCGCGATCGGAACGAAGATACCGCGCAACGGCGTGTTGGTCCGTTCGACCAGCCAGGCGAGGGTCACGCCGAGAAAAAAGGTCAGCGCCGAGGAGCCCGCAGCGAAAATGATAGAGTTAACGAAGGTCGAGTAAGTATACTCGCTGGCATAAGCCGCCTGGTAATTCTGCAGCGTGTAAACGAACTCGCGCGGCGCGACTTCCTTTTCGAAGCTGCCGAAGAAAAGCATGAACAGCGGCAGCACCGTCAAATAAACGAGCACTCCCGCTCCCACCAGCGGAATGAGCAGAGCCGGGTCGCGCAATGCCCCTAAATTGATCCCACGGCTTTTTGGAAGGGCAACTGTTGACATCAATAAACCTAAAGATCTAGCCAACGAGAAATCAACGCAATCGGAAGACCTCCTTCCAAAGCTTTTCGTACTTCGGAAATTCTTTTAGGTCAGACGCTGTAATGAAATAGGCTTTTTCTGTTCGCGTCTTGTCAGCCGGTTCCACTTTAGGATGAGCCGGATTGCGGCCGCCTTGCGCCATAACCTTCTGGCCTTCTTGACTGGCGATCCAGCGGGCGAACAGGAGCGCCGTGTTGGGATGCGGAGCGTTCTTGAATACCGCGGTGGCATTGATCGAGGCGACGCCTTCCGAGAGCATGTAGTTGAGTGGCGCGCCTTTTTTGATGCGCGACGGATAATGATGCGAGTAGCAGGTCAAGCAAACCGCCGCTTGCCCGGCGACTAAGAGTTCCGCCAGTTGCGAATGGCCCTTGTGAAACTCGACATTATTTGCGGCTACCTTTTTCCAGTACTCAACGGCTTTCTCATCGCTCTTGAACTTGTACTTCGCGAAGGCCAGCAGCATTTCCAAATCGCGCGGCTCCGCGATTAAGCGGCCCTTCCAACGCGGATGCGTAAAATCATCATACGTCTTGGGCTCTTCTTCTTTTTTTACCAGGTTCGTGTTCCACGCCGCGACGAAATACTGAAGGTCCGAGGAGGTCCAGTACGGTCCCTTCAGCCCTTCGGGATACTCCGTCGCTTCCGGCAGCTTGGTTTCCTGCAGGAGCCCTTGTTCGAAAAGCTGCACCACGTTTTCCAGCGGAACTTGGAAGACGTCGCCGAGCACCCGGCCGCCGCGCGCTTCGCTCACGGCGCGTGCGACGAGTTTATCGGAAGTTGCGTCAATGTGGTTGATCTTGATGCCGGGAAATCGCT
>DATACQ010001097.1:0-3856 GCA_036258955.1 Binatia bacterium | reverse complement strand
GAAGTCTGCACCCGTTGGCTCGGAGCCAAGGCTTACATCTAAACTTCGCGCCTCGCCACTTCCATCGTCATCACTTCGGTCGCCATCAGAACCGCCAGCGCAACAGGTTCTTTGCTCCGCATCCGCAGCTCGGCCATTCCGTTTTCTTCTTTGGCCGACCTGGCTTTCATCACGGGTTTTTCTTTGATCACCGGATTGGCGGCGGCTTTTCGCCGTCGCCCGTCCTAATCTGGCATTCCGGCTTTCCCGGCACTTTTACTATGCCGCGGGAAGAAATCACTGGCGAAAAACCGATTATCACGATGATGCTCCACAACCGTCGGCATTTCGAACTCTCCGCAGAGCAAGTGCATGAACTCGAGGAGATCCGCTACACCTACCAACGTGAAGCAATTCGTTACGGCGCAGACCTGCGCATCGCCGAATTGGAAGTACAGAGACTTTCACACGCTGATCCCGTCGATCTAGAGCGTGTTCGAGCGGAGCTGGAACACGTTGAGCGGCTGAAAGTCGACCTGCGTCTTGCCCGCCTCGAAGCTATCGAGAAGGGAAAAGCTTTATTATCGCCCGGGCAGCGCGCAAAACTATCGAGTCTTCTTGGCGAACGCGAGCACCCGCCAGTGCACAAGCAACCGAGGAGCGAACCGTCACAAGATCATCCTCAAACCCGGGTGGATTGATCTATTGTGCGCTGCCTCCGGATAGACGAGAACCTGCCGGTACGAAGCGTCATAGCTGACGAAACAGGTCCTAAACATATTGATTTAGAAAACGCACCCCCTGCTGGCTCTTGGTCTTGCGTTTGCGGCACTTGGCGGGAAAGCCATTCTATAGACCATAAAGCGCCCTGGCGTTATCGCTCAGGATCTTTTGTTTGACCGCAGCTGAAAGATCGCTTCTCGCCCGAAAAGTCTTGATAGCGTCAACGTCGCTGGAGGTGTCCGTGTGACCGTAGTCCGTGCCGATCACGAGGTTGTCTTCGCCCGCTTCTTGTACGATATAAGGGAGATCGTCGGAGTTCTCGCAGGTAATGTACATCCCATACTCGCGGAGCAAATTGGCGGGCCATTCGCGGCCAAGTGTTCTAAACCGGTTCCTTGCTTCGTGGAGAACCCAGGGCACCCACTGCGCGCTCGCTTCGATGAAGCCGAAGCGCAGTTTGGGAAAAATCTCGTGAATCTCGCTCAGTACGAGATCGCTGAAAGCAGCGACTGTTGGGATTCTGAAGCGGTGAAATGTCGAAGCGATGCGCACTGGGTGGCTGTAGAGATCCGTGAGCCACGAATTGCCGTTAGCGATGTGAATGGCAATCGCGAGATCAAGTTTTTGAGCTTCCTCATAGATCGGGTAAAAGTAGGGGTCCGCCAGCAAGCGCTGCCCCTCGATCGGCCGCAGAAGCACCGCGCAGGCCCCGTTTTCTCGTGACCAGCGAATCTGATCGAGCGCATCCGGCATGCTTAAGGTGGGCGCCATACACGACCAGCGCAGGCGTCCGTGTCCTTGTTTCCAAATATCCGCAAGCCAGCGATTCCAACTCTTGCATAAGGCAACCTCGACGGGGGCACGGTCCGTGGCAGATTCAATGAACATCGTATTGTGCAGCACCTGGATATCCACTCCGGTCGTATCCATATGCTGCAAACGGAGTTCGACATTGCCGAGCTCGCGTGCCTCCTGCGCGTCAGCAAATTTGCGCCCTACTTGGTGTGAAAGCTTTTCCAACTGTTCCGAAGAGAACGCCGGAAAGCGAAACCCTTTCACCTTGCCGTCGATCACCCAAAACTGAAGCTTGACTCCCGCCTCTTCGCGCGCCTCGAGCGGAATGGGGCGGTAGCGCTGTTCGGAAGGATCCATGAACTCCCACGTGCGCGCGCATTCGACCACGTGGGCGTCGGCGTCGATCACGAGATTTTTCTTAGCAGTTTCCATGGGCTCTCCCTTTTGCACATCAGCGATGCCCTCAAGCTAAATGAATGTGATCGGCACTTCAACCGACCTGGCACTAACGATAAGCCGTTGCGGAACGCCTCTTGCAAGCTCCTCAAAGATCCGAAAGCGAGACGCGCGGTTTTCGTGGCTCGTGTTCGTTGTTCGTGTTCATCGTTAACTCGAGCACGAGACGAGCACGACAAATCTGGAAGCCTGCTTAGAAGTACATCCCAGCATCCTGGCCTGCGCGCGCGCTGGGCGACAGCCGGGCGAACAGTGCTTTCAACCCCCAGTTCGTAAGGGCAGCAAGGATGAAGATGAACAGGAGCAGAGAATACATTTCGGCAATGCGAAACTGTCCGTAGTACTCGACGATCATAAAACCAAGCCCCGCTTTGGCGATCTTGGTTTCCGCCAGCAACGCCCCGGTTACCGCCGCCCCCATGCCTATTCTTACCCCGGTGAAAACCTGCCCGGCAATGGCCGGCAGATAGACACGGGTGGCGATCTGATAGGCGCTTGCGCCGGCGCTGCGCGCGACGTCGATGTAAACTTTCTTCACCTCGCGCATGCCTGCAATGGTGAGGAGCGATATTGGGAAAAAGGCTGCAATCGCGCCCACGGCGAGCTTAGAATGAACGTCGATTCCCAAAAACAGAATGAACACGGGAAAGATTACGATTTTGGGAACGACCGCCGCGTAAAGAATCAACGGCTCGATGATTTGCACCCAACTCTGGCGGCTGCCCCAGATGATGCCAAGCGGTATCCCGAGAACGGTGGCAAGGGCAAGCGCGCCGCCGACCTCGTAGAGGCTCGCCTTCAGATGCGGCAGCAGCAGTGGTGTCGTTAAATATCTCGAGAGCGCTTGCAGGATTTCCGTTATCGGCGGAAAAAGATCGGCAAAAAGAATGCCGGTGCGACCGATGAATTCCCATACCCCCACAACCAGCAGCAAGCTCAGCGCCTGCACGCCGAGCGGCGTTTGCATGTGCGCTGCCAGCCATGTGCTGTTTTGGCGCGATTCATTCATCGCTACTTCCGAACCAGGACTTCGCTGCGGTTGATTATGTAAAGAAACAAGATTGAGAGAGCGATCGTTCCCAGCAAACCGGCGTAAACTTCTTCCACTTCAAACTTAAACGCCGCATCCGACAGCCACATGCCTACGCCACCCACCTGAGCGACATACTCTAAGCCGAGAACGGATTTTAGAATGTAAGTCAATGCCAGTCGAAAACCGCTGAAAATCGTCGGCGCCACTGCAGGAACGAGGATATGCCGGAACATCTGCTGGCGCGTGAGATTCATGCTCGCACCGACCTGGAGCAGGATTGGATTGACGTTCTGAAAGGCACCTTTGGTATTCATGATAATTGGGATCAGCCCGAAAATAGAAGAAAGCGCAATCACGGCGGCGCTGCTGCGCCCGAACGTCACCAGGAATATCGGATACGCAAGAATGATCGGCGAGGAAAATACGGCGGCAAGGAACATTTCGTAGCTGGTGCCGATCAATTTGTGGCGCCACAGCAAGAATCCGACCAAAACCCCCACGACGGTTGAAATGAGCAGACACGCGGCGATTTCGAATAGCGTGATGGCTGTCAACCAAAGCGCGTTGCCGTGTACAATCTGCTCCCATAGCACAACCGCTGCCCGGGTCGGCGCCGCCAGAAAAAAACTGCTGATCCAGCCCAACCGCACCGCCGACTCAGCGATCACCAGTGCGCCAAGGATGATGCTCAAGCGCCAAGCTGCAAGCCGCGTGCTCTCGGACATAAACGAAATCTTTACCGCAAAGAACGTAAATGACGCATAAAAGATCCCGTTCGGAAGCTTGCCATTGCTCTCATTCAAAGTCTTGCGACTTGCGCAAATTTTCACCCGTCCCAAGCTCGCTCTTTGATGAACAATTCGGTTTCAC
>DATACQ010001096.1:0-1751 GCA_036258955.1 Binatia bacterium | reverse complement strand
CCGACGAAGAGCATAGCGATATGTTTTTGGAAGATCTGGAAAAGTTCGCCATCGGCGAGAAGGAAACGCTTGCCTATCGCGCGGCCAAAGAGTCTATGGAGTTGCTGAAGATATTCCGTTCGGGAATTGCGCTGGAGATGGCAAAGTTCCATTAGCGGAGAGCCTCAGAGACTCGCTCGTACAATTCATAGACAACCGGCAGCGGTTGTTTGATTCGAGGAGATTATCTATGAACGGCAACGGTTGGAGCGAGGCGTTTGGTGAATTAGCCCGCGCGACGATGTCTTCACCGGAGTTGGAGCGATACTATTCGATACCGATAACCAAGCCAAGAGCACAGCTCATTCTAAAGCAGCTTTCTCTCTACGTTCGTCACCGGCGCGACTGCTGGGCTTATGTTTCAGGCAACTGCCCGGTGCTGGCGGTAAAGCAGAAAATACTCGCGCATGAGTACGAGGAAATGATCCGCGATGCGCACTCCGAGCATGGTCATTTGGATCTGATCATCCGCCAGGGGAAACCGATTGGACTTACAGCCGAGGATATTTTGCAAACTAAGCCGAATCCGACTACAGCCGCGACATTGTATGCCTGGGGTTGGATATGCAAGAAAAAAAGCTGGCTTGAAGGTTTGGCGGCAATGACCATGACCGAATGGAACCAGGACGATCGCCTGCTGGCCGATCTCGGCGGCGGTCACTCGGCGCGCATGGGAAATCTCTGGGTCAAATATCTAGGCATCACCTGGGACGATCTGCCGAACTGGAAGGCTCACCGTGAAGCCGACAAAGGTCACGTCGATATGTTTCTTCCGGTTTGGGAGGAGTTCGGTTCGGGTGAGAACCGACAGATGATTTTGCAGGCCGCAAAAGAATCCGAAGAGTTGTACCGGCTTTATCAAAAGGGTCTTGCCGACGCGATGCAGGCGCTACCTGACTGATCCGGCAAGTTAGTGGTTCAGGCAGACAATGAACAGCTCAATCGAGTTTTACCGTACCCATGTCCTGTTGAAGCGGCTCTCGGGCGATTTTAAGCCCCGTAATAAAATAAAACCGTCGATCCTGCGTTCTATTGTGCTTACCAAACTGATTCTGACGTTCGTGCTGATTTCGTCGGAAACCGCATTCTCCGCGGATGCTCCCAAAGAGAAGGTTGCTTTTGCTTACGCTGCCATCAGCCCGAGCATGTCGGGCATCTGGATGGCCAAAGAGATCGGCGCTTTCGATCGCAACGGTTTGCAGGCGGAGCTGGTTCATATAAGTTCCGGCGCGATCGCAATTCAGGCGCTGGTCGGCGGCAGCGTTCACGCGGCGTTGGGCGCGAGTAACGCAGTGGTGGCGGCGATCATCAAAGGAGCGCCGATCATCGCAGTGGGTAGCAATACCAGCCGGCCTGGTATGCAGCTCTGGGTTCAGCCGGATATTCAACGCACGGAGCAGCTTCAGGGTAAGACTTTGGCGATCACTCGCTTCGGCTCTACCAGCGATTTTGTCACCCGGCTGATCATGCGCAAGCTCAACCTGGAGGGTAAGGCCGAGTTGCGCCAGTTCGGCGGCGTGGTCGAAGCCGACGTCGGTTTTCGCGCCGGGCAAGCGGAGGGCCGGGTGTCCTCGCAGGCGCCGGGCCCAAAAGCCAAGATGTTAGTGGACGCCGCAGAGCTGGGCATTCCGTTCTCGATGAACCTGCTGGCCGTCAGTAATGATTTCTATCGACGATCACCCAAAACGGTCGAGCGGATTGTCGCGTCCTAC
>DATACQ010001095.1:0-1532 GCA_036258955.1 Binatia bacterium | reverse complement strand
GTTCTACATCTATGACGGGGCGCAGCACGGCTTCGACAATGCCAGCCGCGCCGAGCGTTACGATCCTGCCGCGCACAAGCGCGCGCGCGAACGCACGCTGGCGTTCCTGTCGCGACATATTGGCTAGGCGCAGCGCCGAGGGCGCGATTAACGTTATTTGCAAGTACCAAATTCAGCGGACGGAACGCGCTGTTTCGGCGGGAATTGGAACTTTATCATTCGTCTTGCTTTCGCCTCATTGCGTCTTCAGGGGGAACGTATCCACCAGATCCCAGCAACCATGCGCGTCCGGGGAATTCGTCGCGCCCGCTCGGATCTTCATTCCACGACAAGATGGAGTCTAAGACAGGATGGTGCCAACTTCGTTTGCAATGTTCGCGCGCCCGTTGCGCAAGGTTCTGTGCGCAAGCCTCTTTCTCACACTCGCCTCGACGGCTTCGATGGCCGATTCGCGTTGTCAGCAGCTTGAAGAGCTTCACCGCCAATATATCGGCGTGACGCTGACCAGCTCGCAGCAACAGCTCAAGCGCAAATTGGTGGCCTGGTACAACGCCAATTGCCGGAGCCGCCGCGCCTCAGTGCGCTAGCGCCAATATCGATTGCAAATCAAAAGCCCTGGCGCGTCTCGCCCAGGGCTTTTTTCACGCACTAGTGAACGTCAGCGGCAATGATCGTGAAGGCACGGGAGGATTGGAGCGGGTGAAGGGAATCGAACCCTCGTCATAAGCTTGGAAGGCTTCTGCTCTACCATTGAGCTACACCCGCATCAGGAATCAGTGACCAGTTATCAGTAATCAGATCGCAAATGTAAACGTCGCTCCTGATTACTGATTTCCGATTTGATTACTGGATGGTGGGAGAGGTAGGACTCGAACCTACGAAGGCGTCAGCCAGCGGATTTACAGTCCGCCCCCTTTGCCGCTCGGGACACTCTCCCAATCCCTTTGAGCCTGCCGTGCACTCCTTAGATAATCATTGAAGCGCGGGCATGCCACAAATCGCGGCGCTTTATGGGGACGCACCCTGCGCAAGTCAACCGCGCAAGCCCGCTTGCGATCCCGCGACGCGCCCGATACCTGACCGCAAGGGAAGGAACCCGCCAAATGCGCGATCACTCGGCCGGTCGGTCAAAACCGGAGCTCCGCGCCAAGGCCGGCGCCGCGCACAAGCCGGGCGCCACGCATGAGCAGATCGCGCGGCGCGCACGCTTCCAGCGCGCCCGCCGCGAGAGCCTGCGGCCGGAGGACGGTTCGGTCCTCTACGGCTGGCACACGGTGAAGGCGGCGCTGGAAAACCCGGCGCGCAAGATCCGCAAATTCCTCGCCACCGAAAACGCCGCCCGCCGGTTGGCGGAGGAAGGCGTTGCGGCCTCTCCCGAAATCGTGCGGCCCGGCGCGATTGCCGAGCGGCTGTTGGCCGACGCCGTGCACCAGGGGCTTTATCTCGAGGTCGATCCCCTGCCCTCGCCCGCACTCGAGGAGATTCGACCCGGCGCTCCGGTGCTCGTGCTCGACCAGATCACCGATCCGCAC
>DATACQ010001094.1:0-2062 GCA_036258955.1 Binatia bacterium | reverse complement strand
GATCGATGCCGCTCTATCACTCGATCCCCGTGATCGATGGTCTGTTCAGCTTGACTTACATCCGGAACACCGGCGCGGCGTTCGGGATATTCTCCGGCGGCGCCGCGGCATTTCGCCTGCCGTTCCTGATTATCTTCTCTTTCGTCGCCATCGGCTTTGTGGTGACAATGCTCAGGCGCTTGCGTGCTGATCATACCGGGTTGATCACAGCCTTATCGTTCATCCTGGGCGGCGCTGTGGGCAATTTAATCGACCGGCTCGCGTATGGCGAGGTGATCGATTTTTTGGATTTCTATTATGGGCGCTATCACTGGCCGGCGTTCAACCTCGCGGACAGCTTCATTACCGTCGGGGTTCTGATCACGGTCTACTACCTCATCAAAGCAAAAGGTGAAGATCCTTTCGCCGGCGCGTGACGCCCTAAACTCCTCTCAAGTTTTGCGGCGCGTTACTCTTTGAGCACGACGAGCGTAGCACCCCAGCCACCGGCTTCGGCCGGCGCGTCTTCGAATGATGCAACGGACGCGTGCTTTTGCAGCACCGCACGAACGATGTTGCGTTGCGTGCCCTGCCCCTTGCCATGAATAATGCGCACCTGCCGAATCCCCGCTCCGGCGCATTGCTGTAGGTATTCTTCCACTACACTCGGAATGTCCGTGGGTTGGAAGGGATGAAGGTCGATGACGTCTTCCACAGACAGAACCACAGGGTCGCTGAACGGCGAATCAAAATTCTCGTTTTTATCGTCGGCCAATGAGGGTTACCGCCTCTCAGGTGAAGGTGAACTCGCCCGCTTTTCTGTACCTACGTATACCGCAGTATACCGCCTAGAAATCGGTGGGCCTGTTACGGTCTGAGCCCGACCGGAACGTTGGGTGGCAGTTAGTTAGCCACTGAGTTCGTACTGAAATGCTGTGCCGCTTTCTAGGAGATTACCTCCGGGACTTACACGCTGCTCTGGTTTTCTCTGCCTTGGATGATCCGCGAGCTTATTAAAACTAACCGGCGGCCGTTTCCAACTGCTGCTTTACTGCGGCAAGGAACCGTGCCGCAATCGCGCCGTCGATAATACGGTGATCTGCTGATAGTGTCGCAGTCATCAGGGACCTGATCTCGATCGCCTCACCGTCCGTCACGACGCGAGGAGCGACACGTCCCACCGCAAGAATTGCGCACTGGGGAGGGTTGATGATAGCAATGAAGCTATCAACCCCGAGCATCCCCAGATTCGAAACCGTAAACGTGCCGCCTTCGTAGTCGAGCGGAAAGAGTTTTTTGCCTTGCGCTTTGCTAGCCAGCTCGCGAGTGCGGGCGGCTAGCTCGGCCAACGTAAGCTGGTCGGCGTTGCGAATCACAGGAACCACCAACCCCTCTTCCAACGCGACCGCCATGCCAATATTGATCTCCGCATGAACTTTGATCCCATTGTCGCTGTAAGTTGAATTCACAGTAGGAAAGCCTTTGAGCGCGCTGGCGCAGGCGTGCAGAACGAAATCATTGATGGACGGAATAGAGGCCTCCCCGCTTTCCTTCCAGCGGTTCCTGAGCACAAGCACCGAGGTCATATCGATTTCCATGGTTACATAAAAGTGCGGCGCACTTTGCTTGCTTTGGGTCATGCGTTGCGCGACGATGCGGCGCATCGTGCTAACGGGCAACAAATCGTCTGGAGCTGAGGAAGCCGCAGGCGGCCGATCGCCACCACTTCCTCCCTGTGCGGCTCGCAATACATCTTGAGCCAATACGCTTCCTTCGGGACCGCTGCCCCGAATACTGGCCAGGGGAACTCCTTTTTCCCGCGCCAGCCGCTTCGCAGCCGGCGATGCGAGAACGCGTCCGATGAGAGGTTCGCGTGAGGTTTTGGGAGGCGCTGCGGAAGTTGGGGCTGCCGAAATCTCACCGCTTCCCTCTCCCTCCCGCAGAGCATGACTCGGACTGCCGCCCTCTTGCCTTCGGAGAGGGCGAGTTTGAGGGTCGTCAACGATAGCCGGAGTCGCTACTTCACCCGGCGCAAGGATAACTGCGATTCGCTGGCCAACGGGCACTTCATCGCCCGCTTTGG
>DATACQ010001093.1:0-2546 GCA_036258955.1 Binatia bacterium | reverse complement strand
CGAGCAGGTTCCTTACCCGTCAGTAACGGGAATCAAAACCGTTTTGGAAAGCCTTGCGAAAGAAAATCCCAAAGCCAAAAATGCCGATCCAAGTTCCTTCACCGATCCCACTATCCTTAGATCGCTGGAGGACAGCGGCTTCATCAAAAGCCTGTATGATTGAGTTAACAAAGACCGGCGGGTAGCGGGTACACGGGCCAAAGTAATTCCACAATGGATTCGAGCGGTGATGTGAACGATTCCCTATGGCTCAGCGGCCGTATTCCACCTCAACTGCCGGCAAAAACGAACACGCTGATATGGTAGTCAGGAATCGCCCGAAATCCATGACTGAAGCAGCGCAAGCTGCGGTTCAAAAGTTTGATCAGCGCGCGAAGCCGTGAAGGGTTACGGGCACGATGTGAAACAGATTTATGGCACGTTGGTAGACGTTGGTAGCGGCCTGATGCGTCGCTCACTCTGAGCGCCCACGAGTTAGGGGCTCCGTTGCCGGGTGGCGGAAGATTTTGATTCCTGCTTTTTTCTCGATGTAACGCCCGAAGCGAAATTTCGATTCGACATCGTCGATTGGTACTCCGCCAGGCTTTTCGCGCAGCGGTTCGACTTCGAGAACTGTGAAGGTGTGGCCGGGCTCCAGTACAATTTTCTCGAACTGACTGTGCAGCCCCTCCAGAGAATCGATCTCGAAGACGCGCTCGATGCCCACGGCGCGCGCAATCGCCGCATAATCATTGCGCCTTGCGTTGGTGAGTGGAACGGCGCCGGTGGCGTTGTACACCCGATTGGAGACCAGGAAATGCTTCAAGTTGGGAAGATTGAGATCGCGTTCAACCATTAGCATGCCGGGGTTCATCACGAAAGCGCCGTCGCCCATGAACACCCACACAGGCAGCTTCGGCGCTCCCATAGCGATGCCGGCGCCGAACATCGAAATCATGCTCATGGAGGCGCCCAGATAAAATGCCTGGTCCATGTCGTGGGTGGTTCTCCACCATGTGCCGGAGGTGACTCCGGCCGAGGTGATCACCACGCCGTCTCCCTGGCGCTCGGCGAAATACTTAAAACAATCTCTCAGGTCCAACATCTTTAGGCCTCGCCGCGTAACACCGCTTCGGTAAATATCACAACTTCGGGGCGGTTCATCGCGTGGCAGTGCTTGAACGCGGCTGGAATGCGCTCGATGGTTTTCCGCTCCTCCACGAGCAGGAAGGGCAAGCTAATCGAGTCCAGGAGCTTGGTAAGATAGAGACCATTGGATATGTGGTGCGGCCGCGGATCGCCGATCACACCGCGCAATGTGGCGAACATGAAAAGTGGAATGTGGTAGCTGTAATTAATTTTGGTTATGGCGTAGACGCAGGTCATCAGTCCCGACGCTCCCATGAGAGCCAAAGATGGGATGCCACCGAAGTAGGCGCCGGAGCAAAGCCCCACGGCGGACTCTTCGCGATTGACGGGTACGTGCTTGAAACGCCGGTCGTTGTCGATGCCGTAGATGAGCGGAGCGATCCAGTCGTCGGGAAGGCTCGCCACAAGCTTGATCCCGCTTTCGACGAGTTGCTCAACGATCAATGAAGTTGCTTCGTCTTGCTTCTCGCTCACAACGCCACTCTCAACATGCGCTCAACGGTTATCATCGCCTCGCGCGAGCTGTCAAGTCTCGTGTCCCCTGAATGTCTCGTATCCCCTGAAGCTTGCGCGCAAAACGAGGACGAGCTTCCGGCAGTCGCTTTTAGCTGAATAAACGTAAAAGACCTGGAAAAGAACACTTGACATTTCCGAGAAGGTTGGAAAGCCTGAAGCGAGCCCGAGGCAACACCTCTCTCGGGACGTCCTCGAGCAGGATCGGACAGTTCAACCGATCCGCTTCGGCGATCAGACATCGTGTTGTACCGCGCCGTATCAGCTTCATTGGACGATAACGGAAAGAGAGTTGACGAACAGCCCAACTTATCCAGCCGGAGGTTTATATGACACGCGGCAACTCAAAGTCGGTGGTGTTGCTCCAAATCTCACTCGGCGCGCTCCTGATCCTTTTCTTTAATGCCGGCCCTGCTCTTCCCCAACCTTCTTACTTTCACGGGAAAACGATCACTATTCTTGAGAGTAGCGCGCCGGGTGGCGTCGGGACGCTTCGAACTAAAGCCCTGGTTCCTTTTCTCCAAAAATACATTCCTGGAACTCCCGCCATTGTTATGGAGTACATGCCTGGCGGCGGAGGCCAGAAGGCGGCAAACCATCTTTATAAATCGGTTCGACCGGACGGGCTCACCATCGGCCGCATGTCCACGCCTTTCGTGATGCACGCCGTGCTCGGGGAGAAGGGTGTTCTCTATGACATCGAGAAAGTGACCTACCTGGGAACCAGCTATAGCGGCGGCTACCATGTTTTTATGACGCGCGGCGCGGCGGGTCTGAGCAGTTTGGAAAAGCTTCGCGCCACATCAGGCTTGAGAATCGGGTCCCAGGCAGTGGGGCACCTGATTTACATCTCCGGACGTATGTTCACGTACTTGATCGGATTACGACAACCAAGATTCGTCACC
>DATACQ010001092.1:0-4267 GCA_036258955.1 Binatia bacterium | reverse complement strand
ACCGGGAACGTTACACGTTTCGTCATTTAATGTCCCGGCAATATCAGTTGATGTGTCGAACAGATATCCCAAAACCTCTGTACCCCGACGTACTTTTCCACGAACCTTTGATCCTGGCCGAAGCTGAGCAAAATCGACTACCATAACCTAACCAGTGTCCGTTGGCATCGCGGTTGCTCCAAGATCAACTTAGTTCAGCGTTCTCCGGTCGGCCGGGAGGTCAAACTACGATGGTAGAATCAGCAACGGCGGGTACGAGATGTCTGGCGACGCGCGAAATTAGAACGCATGTGGGACTTATAAAGCGTTTTACACAGGGTGTAATTCTCTATGATCTGGATAATCTCGGGCGGCGCTTGATTTACGTCCAGTGGGACAGCGGGTTGGCGGGCTACGTTTATCCGGTTGAGATCGAAGCTGTCGCTTCCGATAACAAGCTCTGCGATCGCGCGAGCTAAGCAAGCATGGCGTTTCGGTGCAAGAAAGGCTATCTTGGCGTAAAGGACTGCCGAGGGCCACACAATCACTCACACAACAGAGCACAAGATGCGTGTGTCGCGGGTGGTGATCGCGCTAGGGGGAGTTTGGCTGTTGACGTGGCTCGCACTATGGAGCGCTTATAGCTGGGACCCCGTTCGATCTTTTATTTCCGTCGAAAATATTTCTGAGGTAAGCCGCCCGTTCGCGCGCCACCCCATTGCGCCCGTAGTCATTGCCGCAGCATATCTCTGCAGCGTATTCGTCGTCTTTCCCCGAGCTATACTGACAATCCCCGCCGTGATTGTGTTCGGTCCGTGGCTCACTTTTTTTGGCGGCATGTTGGGCCTGATAGCTGGTGCTTTGTGCGGCTTCTGGATTGGCCGAAAGCTTACTGGTCCGAAGGTACAGAATCTTACAACCATGCCTATCCTGTGTAGGCTGGAGGACAAGCTGCGCGGGGGCGGCGTGGGCGGAGTACTGCTGGCGCGACTGGTGCCTGTAGCTCCATTTACGGTGGTTAACATGTTCTTCGGAATTTTGCGCATTGCCACCGGCCATTTCGTTGTCGGAACTTTTCTCGGCCTCCTGCCTGGTTTTTCTTTTAGCATCTTTATAGGCGATAGACTGCGCGAGATGCTCCATCAAGGCCCCGACAATTTGTTTTTGCTGGCGCTGCAGTTGCTCGGTGCCGGCCTCATATTGTTCCTCCTCTGGCGTATGGCTTCTGCCAAACTTAAGGAACGAGAAAACTGAGGATCGATCGTCTCGACTGCGTCGGCGGCAGCACCAAATTGAAGTCAAGCCGGTTGGCTAACCAAGCAACTTTAGACTCTTACAGTTGGGTACTGGTGAACGGGACGCGGAGCCTGGTTCCGCGCCCAACGCCTCAACTTGCGGTTAATCAGGAAACCTAAGCGCTAGGATTAACGGCTGAGCAGCTCGAGCGCGTAGCTTTCCAATTGGGCCGTTCGTTGTGTCGCTGTGTGTTCAGCGAGGACCCGCCGGCGCGCCCGGCGGCCGATCTTTTCCCGTTCTGCTTCAGGCATATCAAACAGATACTCCAGCGTCTGATCTGGAGAGTCCGCAATCAAGATTTCTTTGCCGGGTTTGAAAAATCTTTCAATCCCTCTCCAGCGGTCCGTGATGATGGGCCGCCCGCAGGCCGCCGCTTCGAATAGGCGCACGCTGGGCGAGTAGCCGGCGCGCACCATATAGCGACGCGTAACATTAAGTGTGAATGCCTGCTGATTATAAAAGATTCGATGCGAGTTCGGCGAAAGGTGCTCAATGCGTTCGACATTCGCGGGCCACTTAATACCGGTTGGATACTGCGGACCAGCCACTACCATGCGCGCCTTACGAAAGCGGCGGGCGGGCTCGAGCATCAGCCTGTCTAACGTCGTTTGACGGTCTTTGCTGTAAGTGCCCATATAACCGAGATGCCACCGCTGCTGGTGCTTCGTTGGATAATAAAGGTCGGCGTCAACGCAGCAATAGAGCGCGCGCGCCATCGGCGAACCGTATCCGCGTTCAAGCAAGCGCAATACGGGCCCTCCGGTGAAGGAAAGGTAAAGCCGGTATAAGGGGATGAGGGCTGCCGAGAGGTAAGGGGCTGTGCCGCGTTCGATCATCTTCAGGGTGACCGGTGTGTCAATGTCGTAGAATGCCGTTACGCCGCGCGCGCGGTCAACCACCCATTCGCCGATAGCAATACCTTGGGGCACATAGGAGCCGACCATGACCAGATCCGCACCGCGCACGGCGGCAGTGAAGCGCCTTTTCAAATCCCTGACGCTTTTGTAAATAACCGTGCGGCCGAACGGAGGTCGGGGGAGATCGCGCGCCGCTTTGTACCAGGGCGCATCCCGCTCGAGGAACAGCACTTTGTGGCCGCGCGCGACCAGCTCTCGCACCAGGGCCCGGTAAATTGTCGCATGGCCGTTTCCCCAAGATGAGGTGATCGACAGACCGAAGATCACGATGTTGAGAGACTGAGATCTCATAGGTTCTTCAAAATGGTCTCGACGTGCTCCGCCCGGTGCGCATAGGTGTGTTGCGCGATAATTCTTTGCAATGCGGCGCGGCCGATTTCGCGCGCGCGGGATTCCGACAAGTCCTTTACTATCTCACCGACAGCATGACCATCTTCGGCCACGAGACATTCGCGCCCGGGCTCGAGAAAATCTTCGATTCCTTCCCAGGCATCGCTGATTAGACAAGCTGCGGCACCGGCGGCTTCAAACAGGCGGGTCGGAGGCGAAAAGCCACGCCGCGCCATGCTATCGCGGCATATGTTCAATACTGCCAGCAGCGTGCAATTAAACGCGTTGTGATCGCGCGTGTACACGTGACCAAGGTAAGTGATATTGCGGCGCTGCGGGACATTATTTTCCCAGCCGCTGCCGCCAAGGAGGAAGCGTTTGTCGCAATGCTTCAGCGCGGGAGTGAAGAAGAATTCCTTCACCCTTTCCTCCCGATCTGGTAATCGATTGCCCAAAAAACCAAGTGTCCCGGAAAACTGCGGATTCGGCTCTACAGGAAAATGCGTCGAGGGGTCCAAAGCGTTATACACCGGATAGCAATGCTTCGCGCCGAAGCCGTGGTAGCTTTTCACGACGCCGTCGCCGCCGCCGTAGGTGAAGATCACGTCGTACTGGGACACGAGCGGCCGAAAGGAATCTTCCGGGTTCTTCTCCAGTCGCTCCAGGGTGGCCGCTGCGTCCACATCCCAGTAGGCAACGATAGCTCCCGGCCCGCGCTCTTCGAGCACCGCGCGCTCCAACAATGTGTCGAACACACCGACGCCGCTCGCCTTGATCAGCAAATCACTGCTGCGCGCCTCTCTGAGCGCTGCGATAGGATCTGCTTCCGAGTTTGCGGGATAAACTACGACTTTGGCGTAGGGCGGATCATCGATGTCCCGATGCTGTTGACGGTGGTAAGCGTCCGGCTCATAAAAAGTGATCTGATGCCCACGCTCATGCATGGCGCGGAGTAGACCGCGATAATACGTGGCTGCGCCGTTCCAGTAAGCGGATACCAGGCTTGATCCGAAAAATGCGATTTTCATTTAGGCCACAGCGCCCGAGTACCTGTCACGTGTCACATTGCGCGCCAGCTCCCCGTAAATCGCCAGAAGTTGATCTATGCGGTGCGCGCAGGTATGTCTCTCTCGTATGTTTTTCAGCGCGCTCGCAGCCAGCGCGTCGGCGCGTTCGTGGTCGTCGAGAAGTTCTCGCAAGAGCCGCTGCATCATGGCGCCGTCGCGCGCCATCAAGTAACTCTCCTCATCACCAGCAAACAGCTGTTCCGAATCCTCCCAAGGAGAACAGACCAGCGGAATACCACAAGCCATCGCTTCAAACGGACGGATGGTCGGTATCCCGCGCAGATCCGCGACGTAGGTGCGGCGCGGGATATGCACCGTGACGCGGTAGCGGGCGAAGACTTCGGGAACCTCAAAGTTTGGCAACCATCCGCGGTACTCGATGTTAGCGGCGCGCAGCGCAGCCAGCGCGCTCTCCGGGTAGCGAACGCCGTATACGGCAGCTCTGAGGCGCAGCGCTTTTACCGGCTCGATCAAAAACTCCTGCAATTCTGCGGTTCGTTCTTCGTCCCCCCAGTTGCCGATCCAAACCAAATCGCCTTCCACTTTGCGATTCAGCGGGCGAAAAATGCGGGTGTCGGCAGCTTCGTGCCAGATCCAGGCTCGGCGCGCCCAGCCGCGTTGCAGATAGAGTTGTTGGATCGACCGGCCGTATGCCAGCACGCCGTCAAAGCAGCTAAG
>DATACQ010001091.1:0-4069 GCA_036258955.1 Binatia bacterium | reverse complement strand
GTCACGACTAAAAACGAAGTGCTGCTCATCATCGTCGGCGGCGTCTTCGTCCTGGAAGCCTGCTCTGTGATTTTTCAGGTCGTCTCGTACAAGCTCAGGCGCAAACGCATATTCCTCATGGCGCCGATTCACCACCATTATGAGCTCAAGGGCTGGGCCGAGCCGCAGATCATCGTGCGTTTCTGGATCATCTCGTTCATTTGCGCCGTGATAGGCCTGAGCACTCTTAAGCTGCGGTGACGGCGGCGATGCATGGACCTGCAAGACAAAAACGTTTTGGTCGTCGGCCTCGCGCGCACCGGCGTCGAGTGCGCGCGCTTTCTTGTCGGGTGTGGGGCGAAGGTGACGGTGAGTGACCTGCGCCCGGCGGCTGAGCTCAACGAGGAGTTGACAAGCCTCGCGGGACTGCCGATCAGCTTTTTCCATGGCGCGGAAAATCTAGACTGGCTGGACGGCATCGATTGCGTCATTCCGAGTCCCGGCGTGCCCGCGGACAATCCGCTTCTTCGCGAGGCGGTAGTGAGACGAGTACCCGTGATGAGCGAAATCGAGCTCGCGTATCGTTTTTTCGACGCGCCGCTCGCGGCGATCACCGGCACCAACGGCAAGAGCACGACGACGAGTTTGCTCGGCGCCATAATGGAGGCGAGCGGGCGAAAAGTTTTCATCGGCGGCAATTTGGGGCGGCCGTTCATCGGCGCGGCCTCGGGTGAATGGGATTGGGGCGTGCTCGAGATCAGTAGTTTTCAACTGGAATGGGTTGAGCAGTTTGCGCCGCGTATTGCGGTGTTGCTCAACCTGACGGAGGACCACCTCGATCGCTACCCTAGTTTTGAGGATTATCGCCGCGCCAAGGAGCGGATCTTCGAAGCGCAAGGCCGAACGGATTTCGCCGTTCTCAATCGCGGCGATCCGCTGGTGTGGGCTCTTAAAGGGCGGCTGAACGCTCAAGTGGTCTCCTTTGGGTTTTCCGAGGTCCCCGAGGGCGTTTTTGCGAAAGGCAGCACGGTGATTTGGCGTAACGGCATAGCGGAAGAAACATTTCCGTTGGCACGAACGAAAATGCAAGGCGTGCACAATGTGGAGAACATGATGGCGGCCATCGCTTCCGCCAAGCTGGCGGGAGTGCCGCGCGAGCCGATCCAGGAAACGTTGGAAACCTTCCCCGGCCTCGAGCACCGCCTTGAATTCGTGCGCGAGAGAAACGGCGTCCGCTACTACAATGACTCCAAAGGGACCAACGTAGGTGCCGTGGTAAAGTCGCTGGCTGGTTTTTCGGCGCCCGTGATCCTGATTGCCGGCGGCGTCGATAAAGGCGGCGACTACGCCCCTCTCGAGGAAGGAATCAAACGCGCGGTGCGGCGTTTGGTTCTGTTCGGTGCCGCGAAACATGTCATTGCCGCGGCGTTAGGGCATCTCACGGAGACGGTGATCGTTGAAGACCTGGCGGAGGCCGTCCGCGAATCCGCGGCGGCGGCGCATCCGGGCGACGTGGTGCTCTTGTCGCCTGCTTGTTCCAGTTTCGATCAGTTTCGCAACTATGCGGAGCGCGGCAAGTTTTTCAAATGTCTGGTCGAGTCGTTATGAGAGACGGATTCGCGGTAGATAAATGGCTGCTTGTCGCTGTCAGCGGCTTGCTGCTGGTCGGTGTGACGACGGTACTCAGCACGAGCTATCTTTACGCGGACGAACGCTTCGCCGACGGCACTTACTTTTTCCGCAAGCAATTGATCGCGATGGGCGCCGGTCTCGTCGGATTGATCGTATGCTCGCTGTTATCGGGTACGACTTATCGCCGCTTGGCCTATCCGCTCCTCGGCGTGACCGTGATGGTTCTGATTCTGGTGGTGATTCCCGGCATTGGAGTGCTGCGGGGTGGCGCCCGGCGTTGGCTGATGTTCGCCGGCTTCACCTTTCAACCTGCGGAGATGGCCAAGCTCGCCCTGGTCCTCTATCTCGCTCACTCGATGGCCAGGAAAGAAGACAAAATCAAAACTTTCGCTGTCGGCGTCCTGCCGCACATGATCGTGACCGGCGTGTGCCTGGGGCTTTTGCTCCTCGAGCCCGACTTCGGGACGGCGCTGATTCTCGCAATGCTGCTCTATTCCATGCTGTTTATCGGCGGCGTGCGCATCTCGCACTTACTTGCCAGCGGCTTGGTGGCTTTGCCGGCGCTGATCTACGTTATGCTCACCGCTCCGTACAGGTTGCGCCGGCTGATTACGTTCTTGGATCCCTGGAGCGATCCGCAAGACACAGGGTTCCAAGTCATTCAATCGCTGATCGCGTTCGGTTCCGGCCAGTTCTGGGGAAGGGGACTGGGCGAAGGCAGACAGAAGCTTTTTTATTTGCCTGAGGCGCACACCGACTTCGTTTTTTCCGTAATCGGTGAGGAGGTGGGCTTCGTGGGAGCCCTGGCAGTGCTCGCGCTGTTCGCTGTCATTGTCACGCGCGGCTTACGCCTGACCAGCAAGATCGAAGAACCCTTCGAGCAGTATCTCGCGTTTGGCATTACGGTTTTGTTGGGGCTGCAAGCGCTAATTCACATGGGGGTTGTGATGGGCATCATGCCTGCCAAAGGTTTGGTTTTGCCTTTTATCAGCTACGGCGGATCAGCGCTTGTCACTAATCTGATGGCGGCGGGAATTTTATTGAGTCTCTCACGCCGGAGAGTGTAGCCGGAGTGTCGCGTCTCGGAGTCTAGAGTCTTGAAGAAAAAGGAAATCCGAGACGATCTTGGCGATCCTGAGAAGGCTTATTCCTTGGACGCAATCGTGAATAATGAAGCTTCAACATGCGCGTGATTTTGGCCGGTGGCGGAACCGGCGGCCATCTTTTCCCGGGCTTGGCGGTGGCGCGAGAATTTGAACGACGAGGTGAAATGACGCGTATCCTGTTCATCGGCACGGCACACGGGATCGAAGCGCGAATATTGCCCCGTGAAGGGTACAAGCTCGCATTGTTGTCGGTCAGGGGACTGAAGGGGCGCGGCGCGCGAGGTGTTCTTCAAGCCCTCTCCGGCGTGCCGGCGAGTTTGTGGCGTTGTCTGAAAATAATCGCCGAGTTTCGCCCGGACCTCGTTATCGGACTCGGCGGTTATGCCTCGGGCCCAATGCTGGTCGCTGCCGCGCTACGGAGAATTCCGCGGGCAATTATGGAGCAGAATTTACAGCCAGGTTTCACCAACCAGTTGATGGCGCGTTTCGTTGACCGCGTATTTACCGCCTATTCCGGCAGTGCCAAATTTTTTTCCGGCGCGACAGTTTTGGAAACGGGAAATCCGGTGCGCTGGCGCAGCCTGCCGGCGGTGCGCCGAAGTGAAAAGTTTACTCTGTTGGTTTTCGGCGGCAGCGCCGGGGCGCGCCGCATCAATTTCGCCGTGATCGACGCGCTGAAGCTTCTCGCGGATTTGGCGCCAAAGCTCAAGCTGATTCACCAGACCGGGCAAGCAGACTACGCCATCGTTGACGCGGCGTACAAGCCGTTGGGCTTCGAGGCGGAGGTGACGCCATTTATCGAACAGATGGACGCAGCGTACGCGCGCGCCGATCTGATTCTCTGCCGGGCCGGCGCAACGACGGTGGCGGAAATCACCGCATTCGGCAAGGCGGCGATTCTGGTGCCGTACCCCTATGCGATTTATGACCATCAGCGTGGTAATGCGCAGGCGCTCGCGGAACGCGGCGCCGCGGAGCTCATTCTCGATCAGGAACTAACGGGTGAAATGCTTGCGGCGCGGCTGCGTTTTTATATTGAGACGCCGGACAAGCTCTCAACGATGGCAGAGAGCGCCCGAGCGATGGGACGACCCGAGGCGGCGCGGCGCATCGTCGATGAGTGTTATGCGTTGGCGCGCAGATGAGGGACGCCGAAACCAGATCTCATGCTGCACAAAAGGCACAAGATCCATTTCGTTGGCATCGGCGGCATCGGCATGAGCGGCATCGCCGAGGTGTTGCGCAATCTCGGCTACACCGTGCAAGGCTCCGATGTTGCGGACAGCGCGAATGTCAAACGCCTGCGCGATCTCGGAAACCGTCGAGGCGCCGGAGCGCGAGATGATTAGATG
>DATACQ010001090.1:0-1607 GCA_036258955.1 Binatia bacterium | reverse complement strand
GAGTTGCCCGAACCGATTGAGTATCAAAGCCACCGTCAATTCGTGAAAGATGTGCTTCAGAAGGAAGCGCATCTCAGGGCGCGCCGCGCGCAGTTCGTCGATCAAGAAGATGCCGGTTCACCTTCGGTACGCCATCGCCAGGCGTTGAACCAGCACGGCGCACCGTCGGAGATTGCGGCAGCGGGTTACCGCTGGGTGCCGGGCACTGAGCTGCGAGAAAAGAAGGCCGCCGCTTGAGACGCCAAACGCTGCGTAAAAAGGAGATTAGGACATGAGCCGAGATGCAAGCGCTGAAATGGGTATGAACAAGACGGGTATGGGAACCGCGCCACGCCTGAGCAAAGAGATGGTCCAGTCGTCGAGCGAAGTCGCGGTGTCAGGAAACGGCGGCATAACTGCCGGGGATCTCAGACTCGCGTATATACAGCAGGGGGCCAAGGTGGGTTCCGTTCCCCCGCCATCATCCGTTAAAGGAATGGCGAAGTCCGCGCTCCAGGCGCTTAAGGGAGAGAAGGCGACTGTGCTGATTGATAAGCTCGCCGAGCGCCTCGCGTTCGAGCGCTCCGGGACACGGCTCTATGAGGCCTTGATGCTAAAATGCAACGCATTTGACGGTGCGGACAGGGCCGCTACGATCGCAAAGCTGGAGCACATTTACAAAGAAGAGCTCGAGCATTTCCATATGCTGTGGGAATGCCTGGAGACCCTCGGGGCCGATCCAACGGTGCAAACACCGTCTGCGGATGTTGCCGCTGTCGCATCTCAAGGTATCCCGAAGGTGTTGTTGGATCCGCGAACGACATTCGCCCAGTGCCTTGAGGCGATCATGACCGCGGAACTCGTCGATGGTGATGCCTGGGAGCGGCTCACCGAGTTAGCCGAGGGCTTCAATCAGACGGAAATGGCCGAACAATTTCGCCAAGCGACCCGCCATGAAAAAGAACATCAGGTCATCATTCGCGAGTTGCTACGGCAGGAAACAAACGGCGAAGCCGGAATCAGCGTAACCTGAGGCCCAACTTGCGTGCGGCGGCATCAGTAGAATCGCGATGCCGCCGCGCAAGCGCGTGATCATTCACCCTCGAAAACGAAAGAAACGCGCGAGCGTTCCAAGTTCCGAAAGTACTTACCTTCTGCAAACGATTCATCGTGCAGGGCTGGGTTTCAGATGCCGCCGCTCGGTCCAGCACCATACCACCGCGGCAAGGACAGAGCCGAAGGTAATAGCGGCGCCGAACATCACCGACCACGGTCGATACGAAAAATGCACGAGATGATCGCCTGAACTGAGCGCCACCGATAAGAGCCCGTTTCTGGATTGCGCCTGATAAGGCCGGTTCGAGGCCCAACCATCGTCCCAGTTACGATTGACGACGAGCCATCCTTGGACCGATGTGTCAACTGAAACGGTGACGGTATTTGGGGACCAACTCTTGATGATCGGAACCGGCAACGAAGTCTCTGCCGGCCGACCTCTAGAGTTTGCTTGATCCTGAACGAAGTAGACTTCTCCCTGGTACGACTCCTCACCGACGGCAGAGACGCGGACGGGAACGTGCGCTTCCTCGTAGCCATCTTTTGTCGAGAAATTCTGCAACATCGGCCCG
>DATACQ010001089.1:0-7848 GCA_036258955.1 Binatia bacterium | reverse complement strand
GCCGTATTCGGGATCGCTGTTGTACGCCGGGTCGCTGTCCCGCGAATCGATCACCCATTCCGGAAAGCAAAAAGGAATGTTTTCGCCGAAGCTCGGCACGACATAGCCAAGATTCCTACTGATCTTGCCTTTGCCATTGCGCAAGGTTTCGAAGACGCAGCCTCTGACGAATTGAACGATCGCGTATCTCTCCAGCGCATCCACCGAATCGGTCTCGTATTCCATGATCACGCCGTTACCGTAGGTGGGGTGATTGGGATCGTCGCTGAACCAAACTTCGTAAACAGAGGTTGTGAGCGTGAATCGTTTTAGATCACACGTATCCGCCGACATGCAGTTCGAGTTTGAAAAGACCTGTTTTGTCTCCGAGAAGGTGTGAACATGGCCTTTCCCGGTAAAGTGTCCATGCGAATTCCCGGCAAGGAACGAGATGAACAAGATGAACGACAAGCAGAATGTTCTTTTCATGATACTCGCGAGAGCTGCATCGCCTCTACAGTCTAGTTGGGAGGAATCTAAGAAGATCTCCGAGGTGCTCTGAGCTTGCCGAAATGGGAGAAAAATCCGGCTTCACTTGCGTCGTACGGAGACGAATCCATACGGCAAACAGCTTCCAGGAGCATTAAACCAGCCGCATTATTCATGGTCGGGGAAAGATTGCGACACAGTGTTCAGTCCGAGAGAGCAAGCCTCGCGCCGTTCTTTTCGAGATCAGTCCCTGACCGGAACTCTCGTTGGACTGATCGGTTGCGCTAGTTGCTGCTCGCGATCAAACGCGGTAGCGACACTGCCGGAATCTTCGGTAAAGGAGACAAAATTGAACTTCTGAAGCTGCTTAAGCAGTGGAGATCTACCCTTCGTCCATGTAATCTCTGCCGAATCGGAACTGTTCAAACCGTCTTTGTTTCCGGACCTGTTCTGCGGCGCTCGGACCGTCGCACGGGCCGTAGTAATCGATGTAGGCATCTCCGCGTGCTTGCATTGGCCTTGCGACGTCCGAAGAACCGACGGGTTGCAGCTTCTTATGGCAGTAGCCGTCCACCGCTTCCTGCTGGTAAACGGTGGCAACACTGGACGTTCCGGTGGTACAGCCGGCGATAAAAGAGAGGACAATCGCGACCGCGATCGCTAAGCCGAAATGGTTCACAGACACGTCCTTTTTGATCACACCCATGTGCTCCAACTTCTCCTGCGTCTGCTGAACGTATCGATCTCCCAGATTTTGCCTATGTCGGCCCGACCTGGAGTTCGGGTTTGCCGTTGTCGATCCATTGTTTGGCCAACATGAGTCCTTCGGCTTCAGCTTCTCGTTCGGTGGAAAACGCCCGTGTAAAAACCAGTGATTTTGTTCTCTCTCGTTGGCCTTCCCTCCAGGTTACAAACACACGTGGTTCGTAATGGCCGGAAGCAGAAAGCTGCCAGGTCGATGCGACAAGTTTATGTTCTTTGTAGGTGTCTTCCATCGCGTAGCATGCGTGGTATAGGCTCGCGCCGACGTGGCGCTGACTCAATCGTTACGTGACATTAACGCCAGGTAACTGCTGCGCTGAAACTCTGACTGATTAACCGGCTGATTCCGCGAAAAACTTTCCCGGCATCTCGATCGGCGGCAACGAGCGGTTCTCCTCCGAGCCTCCCAAGATAGGCGTGCCGTCGGGCATAACTCGCATCGCTTGGCCCTTTGGCGGCGCATCCGGAGTGTAAGCCGCCAATCGTAGCACGACCAAATTTTCCGTCCCGGTGTTGAGATAACGGTAATACGCGCCTTTGGGAAGCATTACTCCCTGGTAGGGTTTCAACTTCATCTCTTCGCCTTTTTCGTCAAAGACGCTCATCTCACCTTCAAGCACGATAAACGCGTGGTCCTGGTTCAGATGCGTATGAATCTCGTTTTCGCCCCCTTCGGCGTTGATCTTTGTGGCGATCCACATGTTTTCGGTTTTTGCGACGGTTTGCGTGATTCGGCCTTGCTTCATGTAGGGGGTCTTTAATGAGAACACTTGCGCTTTGGGCGCTTCCTCGATTTTTGACTTTGCTACTGATTCCATGGGTCCTCCTGCTTAATCTGCCGTGCGGATAATGAATCCTACAACGACAGACCACAAGCTATCAACGGGTAGTCGTTCGTGTGGCGCTATACCGGTGCAGCGTTCAAGAGCGTCACGCCCGTCGACTAATTGGACAGAGTGGCAGAACGTTGGTGACGCGCCAGATCCTGCTCGGCTTGCGCGCGGAATGTGGCGGGCCAGGCGCCAACTCTCGCAAACGTTCAGTTCCTAGAACGAGTCGTAGGTTCCTAAGGCAGGCCAGAATTGCTAATAATTTGTTGGAGGTGAACGATGGCACTGCCGCTTACAGCGATTGCAAGACTCATTGGGCAACTCACTGTTCTCGTTCCAGCTGCAGACAGCCTTCTCCGCAGTTTGCATGGCACGGTCTCCAAGATTCCGGATCACCCTTCGGCCGCCGAGCATCTTGACGATGTGGAAAGAGCGTTAACGCTTCAACTGGAGGTGACCGAGAATCTGACGAGCCAGCTGCGCACGGTGCAATCCGCTCTGGATAAAATTCAACATTCCCTCAGGCTGCTCGCCTACAGTATGATCGGAGTTGCGGCCCTAGCGATTATCGCAATCGTCATCGCCCTGTGGAGATGAGGGGCAGCTTGGCTAATCAGATTTTAATGAAAGCCGCGCTGCGGTGTCTCTTTTGTGCTTCGGAGCAGGCGCTCTTGTGCCGAGTTTGGAGCACGCTCCCGCACGGTTAGACCTAAAACCAGGGTAGTATCGCAGAGAAATGGCGAGCTTCTTACTGGCATTACGTTTGCGTTTTGCCGTACATGCGAACGCAGGCCCGGATCTTAAAGGAGACAATAATGGCAAAAGAAAAGTTAATCTTTTCTACACTTGTATGTACTGGGCTCCTGGCGCTCGGCGCATGCGGAATGCAGAGTGACCGGGGAAGCGGTCAATCAGGCCAGAGTTCCGCCCGGGGCGCCGCGCCCAGCGGTCAGGCAGCCGGCGGTCAGCAGCTGTCGAGCGCACAGATAACGCAAGTACAACAGGCGTTGAAAGCGAAAGGCTATGACCCGGGAACCACAGACGGCGTGATGGGCGCGCAAACGCAGCAGGCGCTGCGAAAGTTTCAGCAGGCAAACGGACTTAAGCCAACCGGGACGGTAGACGCTCAAACCGCAAAAGCACTCGGTGTATCTACCGCTTCGACCGGATCGGGCTCGGCTGGCCAAGGCAGGGGAGGCTCCACCACTGGCACGACCTCCTCAACGCCTCAATCCCGTGATGGGGGTGGAGGGGACACCTCGAGCGGTACCGGCGGCTCATCCGGCTCTTCTTCCGGCTCCGGCAGCTCTAGCGGCAGCGGTTCCGGCGCCGGCGGTTCCGGAGCTGGTTCGTCCGGTTCATCGTCGGGTGGTAGCGGCTCGGGTTCCGGTAGCGGTGGTGGTTCAGGTGGCGGCAGTGGCGGGGGCAACTGATTTCGGCTACGGGTTTGCGTCGCGGCAAGAAAGGGAGGCCATCGAGCCTCCCTTTTTGTTTCAGCAGGAGCCGATATGTCTGTCGATGTTGACCGCGACCGGCTAGCTAGCAACTTGCAAAAGATCATAGGCGAGAGAAGCCCGTTTTCAGGCCGCCAACGCCTGGCGGCAGTGGAAGGTTTTATTCAGCAGGAGTTCGCAGCGTGTGGTCTCACTGTGGAAAGCGATGTTTTTCGCTATCGCGAGGAGGCGTTCCACAACATCCTCGGGCGCTACGGAGCCGAGGGAAAGAGGCCGATAATTATTCTCGGCGCGCATTTCGATTCAGTCGCCGGTACGCCGGGAGCTGATGACAACGCCAGTGGGGTGGCGGTGCTGCTCGAGGCAGCGCGGATAATCGTTCGGCAGAAGATCGCGTCGCCGGTACTTTTCTGCGGCTTTAATCTCGAAGAATTGAACATGATCGGAAGTACTGCGCTTGCGAGGAAGTTGCATGCGGCCGGAGCCAAGATCCAGGCCATGATCTCTTTGGAAATGATCGGCTACATCGATTCAACGCCGCGCAGTCAAAAGCTGCCGGTCGGCTTGGGTGGCCTCTATCCAGATCGCGGCGACTTCATCGGCGTGATTGGCAACTGGAAGTCCAACTGGTTGTTGCGCCGGTTTTCCGGTTCGATGCGCGAGGTGCGCGACCTGAACGTTCAAACGCTTTCGGTGCCCGGCAAAGGCATGCTCATTCCCGCAGTTCGCCTAAGCGATCACTCGCCCTTTTGGGATCTCGGTTTTCCGGCGCTCATGATTACCGATACGGCTTTCTATCGTAACCCGAATTATCATCGCCCGACCGACACATTCGAGACACTGAACCTCGAGTTCATGGCCAAAGTTTGCGAGGGCGTCGTGCGCGGTGTGAGCGGGATTGAGTCGGGACCGGCAGGATAGGAGAAGACAGCACCTGTAGAGGCAAGTGTCCTGCAGCACGGCTTAAGTTTCTGCCGGGTTGATCCGCAGCGAGATCGTGGGAGAATAGCAAAAGTATGAACAACGTACTTACGACAATTGCGATGGCACTCTCGCTTTCGTTCGTGATCTCGGCTTGTGCCAGCCAGCGCCCGCTGCTCTCTTCCAATCCGCATCTAGCCCGTGTGGGGCCTAATGTCGCGGAGCAGGATATTGATGACTGTATGGAACGGGCGAAATTGGCGTCCAGCGAACGTCGCGAATCTCCCAAGGAGAATGTGGTCGCGGACACCGCAGCCAACAGTGTTGTCGGTGCCGCCGCGGGGGGCGCAGGTGGCGCGGTCGTCGGCAACGCCGCTCAAGGCGCTGCCGCGGGGGCAGTGGGTGGCGCAGTGGCAAGCCTCACGTCCGCGCTGTTACGAGGCATGTTCGCACCCAAGCCGCCGGATACCTCCTTCCGGGTTTTCGCGGATCGCTGCCTGCGTGAAAAAGGCTACGAGCCTGCCGGATGGAAATAGGGCCTCCAGAGATCAGGCTTTGGGGCGATAAGAGTCAGCCGAGATTAGAAGAAGAGGCTTGTTATAGTTTAAAGGATGCCGCAGTGATTCTACGATGTTCTCGTTCTGAGATCGGTCGAGAAACTCCGCGATCGAGCCTTATGGGTCGGCGTTTTCCGCTTGAGCGAGCTGGCGCGGGCTCGCACCTGCGCGGCGGGCGATACCGGCCAGCGTCAGGCGGGAAATGGCTGACCGCGGTTTGGCGGCCACGATGTCTATGGTAGAAGCGAGTTTGTCGCGATGCTTGATCAGTAGCCATTGCCGGTCGCGCATACGCACCAGCACCCATGAACCACGCAGTTTCTTGCCGTGCAGAGTGAACTTGAGATCGCCCTTGGCGAGCGCCGCGTCGACGTCTTCTACTTCCGGATCCCAGGTGCCGCAATCCCATACCATCACCGTTCCGCCCCCGTACTGCCCTTCCGGAATCACACCCTCAAACTGATTGTATTCGACAGGATGGTCTTCAGTCTGCACAGCGAAACGTTTATGCGCCGGGTCCAGCGATGGTCCCTTAGGCACCGCCCATGAAAGCATGACGCCGCCGTGTTCGAGGCGGAAATCGTAGTGCAACCGGCTGGCTCGATGTTTCTGAACGACAAATTCCAATTCCTTTTTTCGTACCTGGGGCGGCTTGCCAGGGGGTTCCGGTGTCACATCGAAGCGCCGTTTACGATTGTACTCGGCGAGCCGGCCGAATGCGCTCAGATCGGGAGCCTTTGAACCCGATGCGTTAATCGGCTTTCTCATCTTGCCGCGCCATCCAAATCGAATTCCGCAATCACGGGGGCATGATCGCTGGTTCCAACTTCGCGGTAAGCGTGACAGCGGGCGGCTTTAGCCGCGAGGAACTCGCTTGCCAGAACATAATCGAGACGCCAACCGATATTGCGCTCGCGCATCTTGCGCCAGGGCGCCCACCAAGTGAAGAGATTGTCGTTATCTGGATCGAGCGCGCGCCCGATGTCTACGAGGCCTTGTCGGAGAATGCGCTCGAATATCTCTCGTTCGTCCGGCCGCTGCCCGACAACGGCAGGATTGCGCTCTTTGGGGTGAACATCCCGCTCGGTGCGGGCGATGTTCATGTCACCACAGAGCACGATGCGCATCTCGCGCGCGTGAACTTCTGCGATGAAATCCGCCATGCGGCGCAGGAAATCCATTTTGGCGAGAAAATCTTTGCCGCCATTGGGCACATAGACGGAAGCGAATATCATGTCTTGCAATTGAGCCGTCACAATGCGAGTTTCGAAATCAAAACTGGGATGCTGGAACAGCGGCTCCTCCGCGAACGATTCGGTTCGAATATGAAGACCGACGCCTGAGTAGGCGCGTGCGCCATGCCAATAACAGCGATATCCTTGCAGTTCGCACAACGCCGCCGGCACCTGCGCCACCGTAGATTTTAGCTCCTGCAGACAGATCACGTCCGGCCGCTCGCGCGCAACCCATTCAAGCACCTGGGCCTCGCGCGCGCGGATGCCGTTCACATTCCAAGTAGCAATTTTCAGAGTCGCCATCGTGATCTTTTGCGGTCAGGCGTAGCCTGTACGATTCAGCCAGGATTCCGCAGTTGAACCTAGCTACTGCGAGAGCGAGGGGCGAGCCTGAAGTAGCGAGGACACCCAAGCATGCAGTTTCAAAGTCATTTTTGCCGCTTTTCGCTGCCGATATTTTATACCTTTTGGCAGGGCACAAGCACCGCTGATCGACGTCCTGTCAGAGGCAGATCTATTGGCTTCGCTACGAACGGTTTGCTCCTCGCCTCCGCATCAAGCCCAACTGCGGAATCCGGGTTCCGCTGAAAAACTGCGGATGCTCCCTGATCGCTACGTTTGCAAGAGTATAGAAAGAGCTCGGACGATCTTCAAATAGCAAGAGACAAGAGGCCATTGCGGCTTGAGCAGGCGACGGCGTCAAGCTTGTTACTCCGTCGGCCGTGTCTAACGCTCTCGACGGCAGCACACGATTTATTTTTCTAGGCTGATTGATTATGGAGTAAAGAACGAGAAACCCGCGTAGAGCACGTGCGAGTCCATACCGGGATTACTACGGCTCGTGTACGCGTTTGACATATGATGCAACTTGTAGCCCAACGTCAACGCGTTTTTGGGCGTGAGGAAAAATTGCACGCCTAAACCGGCCTCCGGGGTAAAATTGAAGCGCGATGAGCCGGGCACGGGAACATCTTCTTCAAAGTAGAGAAAACCGACGCTCGCCGCAACAAATGGCTTAATCCAGCTCTGCTGGCCGAAGTTGATTTTAAAACCTAGTGGAGAAAGACCGGCGCCATAGAAGCTCGATTTCCCCCTCCTGACCCAATTTGGTTCGAACACGACTGCAGCTGGAAAAATGTCCAAGGTATACTCTAACGAGACCGAATCCCATGCTCGCAAAATACGGCCGTAGCGTAGTGCAAACAAGGCGAGCTTCCGATCTTCGGTGCTACCAATCAGCTCCGCTGAGTCCGGTGAACCGCCGGCCCAGAGACCGAACTCATTGCTCCCTCTCGCCAACGCATAAGTCCCGCGGGCCCTCGGCTCTAACTCGGCGCCCTCTAGAGGCTTGAAACAAAAGAGTGCGATGCCGGTGATGACGAGTGTCACCCCGGCGAGATTGCAAGCGACGCTCAAAGTGCGTGATCTTTTCATCGTGTACTCCTTGTATAGCGTTCTCGTTCAGTCTACACGAAAATAGTGGCGGTCGAATGCGAAAGGCAGCAGTCAGTAGAGATCTAGGGGCGATTATTGACGGAGATTGCGCCGCGCGACAAGCTCTTCGATCAGGCAAGCTAGTCTCGTTCTCGGGTTTTAATCTCAACCGAGCACTCTAGACACG
>DATACQ010001088.1:0-2093 GCA_036258955.1 Binatia bacterium | reverse complement strand
ATGGCGCGACCGGAGATCAAATCACTCAAAGAACTGCGCGGTAAGAGGATCGGGGTCACCGGTTTTGGCGGCACCGCGGAAGTAGCGCTCAGGATCTCGTTGGAAGCGGTGGGTGAAAACCCCAAGGACTTCATCATAACCCCGCTGCCGGGAGGGCAATACATAACCGCATTGGAGAGCGGCACCATCGATGCAGCGCAACTAAATCCGCCGCTAGTATTTTATGCCAAGAAGAAAGGATTCCGTGAATTGCTCGATATGGGGCCTTACGTGAAAATGCCGCTAGGCGGGATTACCGCATCGCAAACGGCGATCCAAAACCGCGCGCCGGAGCTCAAGCGGGTGCTGAAATCGTTGCAATCGGCAAAGCGGATGTCGCTCGAGGCAAAGGATAAAACCGTCGATTTGATGATTCGCACATTGAAAGTCGATCGCGAAGCCGCCGAAGAAGCGTACGGCGAATATCGCAAGACCGTCAGCGGCAACGGAGTCCCGACACGAGAAGGGATCGAGCAGATCATCAAGTCCGTGCAGTTGCTAGGCCAGTTTACCGGGAAAAAGATTGCGTTCGAGGAGGTTGCCGACGCGCGCATTGCGCGCGAGGTCGCAAAGGAGCTGGGGTATAAGCTCGATTAATTGAGCGCTTATTTCAGCCCGTGTCACGTAAAATCATATCGAGGAACGAGTAATGGCGAAATTGGTACTAGCCGCCGGAGTGCCGCATCCGCCGCGGCTGGTTTACGAGATGGCGCAGGCGCCGGGGAAAATGAAAGGCGAGGCGCTGATGAAGCAGGTGCGCGAACAAGTGGAGAAGGCCGAGCCTGACGTGATCATCGAAGTGGATAGCGATCATTTCGTGAACTTCTTCTACAACAATTTGCCGGCATTTTGCGTCGGCATGGCTGATGAAGCGCAGGGACCGCAGGAAACCTGGTGTCCAATGCCGCGCTATACGATCAAAGGGCACGTGCCTATGGCGAAAGCTCTTTACAGCTATGGCGTGCGGGACAAATTCGATCTTGCGGCGGCGCATGAGTTGCGACCCGACCATTCGTTGATGGTGCCGCTGCATTTTCTCAATCCCGGCATGAGACTGCCCGTAATACCGATTTACACGAATGGGTTTGCTTCGCCTTTGCCGCTTGCAACGCGTTGCCTGGCTCTCGGTGGAATGATTCGCCGGTTCATCGACCGGTGGGAAGGCAAAGAGCGCGTCGCGCTGATCGCCAGCGGCTGTTTCGCTATGGACGTCGGAGGACCGCTGCGGGGTTGGACTGATACAGAGTGGATGGAATCGGTTTCACGCTGGTTTATCAAAGGCCAGTACCGCTCGCTCGCGCGTCACGCCACCGAGGAACGCATCAATCATGCGGGAAATAATAGCGGTGAGTTGCTGAACTGGGTCACCGTTGCCGGAGCGCTCGGAAAGACCAAGCCTCTCTTCCTGGAGAACGATGAAGGCTCAGGTTATGCCGCCTGGAAGTTCGATTGAGAGGGGAGAAGATGAGCGTTTATCAAGTCAACAAGCTGCTTTACATGACCCACAATGACGCCGCTTTCCGTAAGCGGATGAAAGAGGAGCCCGAGGCCGCGCTGAAGGAGTTTCAGCTGACTGAGGAAGAGCGCGAAGCGTTGAACTCCGGCGCGGTCGGGAAACTCTACCAGATGGGAGTGCATACTTTTCTGCTGAATCACCTCCAGCGTTATGAGCTTTTCGGCGTAAACCGGGACAACTATCTGGAACGCATTCGCGTCGGCATGGAGTACGATCCGCGGTTTGAGGAAGGCAAGATGCCGACGCAGTATTTCATCAAACCCGAAGCTAGGTGAGTTGCGCGGCCGCCAATCGTCTCGACAAATCTCGCCTTACTCGGCTCTTTCCTGTAAGGGATAACGTATGAGCAAGTGGAATCCGCGCGAGCTTGTGAGTAACTTGACAATTCCAGTTAACCTAACGTAGAAGGAGCACGGGCAGGAGGGCAATATATATGCTGGCCAAAATCCGCCATCTCGCAACCCACACGGAACGTTACGATACACAGTTCAAATTCTACGAAACGATTTTCGGCATGAAGCAGATCACCACCAACCTG
>DATACQ010001087.1:0-2587 GCA_036258955.1 Binatia bacterium | reverse complement strand
AGGGTCGAGACTCTCGGGTCTCAGCTACTAGTCTCGCGTCTAGAGTCTCGGGTCTGGAGTCCTGGATAATAGTCTCGAGTCTCGGGTCTCGTGTTATCTCACCGGAAAATTGCAGACGCGAAACACCGGGCTCCTTGATTCTAGAGTCTCTTGTGATTTCCTTAAGGCAGATACCCCTGCTTCGTTGTTCCGTTCCGTTTGATCAGCAAATGATAGGCAACCCTGCTGAATTCGAAGCCATCGGCAGCCGGCTTGGTTTTCGTATCCTGGAGGAATCCCCCGAAAGGCTCACACTCGTATGGAAGGGGCCGCGCTTTCCGGCGTTTCTTTGTCTTGGGATCGCCCTGCTACTGGCCTTGATATCTGTACCGATCGCTCAGGCAATTTATCTCAACGGCTTCTCCAGCCGGGCCGCTTCTCTGTGGTACTTTCCATTGATGAACGTTATCCTGTTCGGCATCGCCGTCTACCTATTGGCGCAGCAGCGAACCATCACTATTGACAACACCCGCCGCACGGTTTCTCTCCGGAAGCGGAGCCTGTTCAAGAGCGTTTCACTTACGCTGCCATTCAGCGAGGTCGAGAACGTCAAACTTCCCCGCGATCAGGTTTATAGCGGTTTTGCCGTTGCCGGCTCGTCCGCTGCCCAGAGCTTTCCGGTGCCGTCTTTGCGTTTGGCGGTCCGCGGAGGCAAGTCGGTGCTGCTCGATCGCGGCGGCGCCAGAAGACTTGAAGAACTAGGCGAGAAAATCGCCCGCCGGCTTGGCAAGGCCTTGGAGAAAGATCCCGCGCCCCGGTAGGCGCACTGCGGCATTACGGTGCGCACGGGTCCACAGTTCAATGGTTCAAAAATTCAACGGACGCGCCGCCGGGCGCTAACGAACTATCTTGGCCACACGCTTGAGAGCCGCTCTTGGCATCAGAAGATCTTCGGACGAGATTTTTCACTTCGTTCAGGATGACAACCGTGGATGGATGCGCGGGGACGGGTCAGATACCTTAAACCTTGAACCTTGAACTTTGAACCGCGCGCTACGCTTTACGAAGTAGGTCGTACGATAGCTTGATGCAGCTGGTTGATGGTTTTTCTTACGCCATCTTGAGCCAGTTGCTCCGCGGTCAGCCAGCGCAGCCCGCGCTCACGGATATCTCCAAGGGAGAGAATGTTCTCGCTCAAACCCTTTTGGGTTTCGTCAAAGCGCGTTGACCAGATAACGTCGCCACGCTGCACGTCAATCAACTCGAGAATAAAAGCCACCGAAGCCGGGCTCTGCACCCCGATATCCCCACCGACTCGTTCGCGGTATCGGAGCACGCGTCCCGTCATCACCGCGTCGGCGTAAACCAACTCACCAATTTTTCTCAGGCGAGCCATGTCATTGGTCTGAGGAATACTATCGCTGGCCTCTTTAAGTTCGCTTTCAGATATGATCTGCCAATCTGGCAACGAAACCATGGCTGAATAGACGAGCCGCATCAGGATTTCTCCCGGATCCTGACGCTCGCCTTTCTTTTCGGACGTGACGCCAAGCAAGCGGTTTTTGGCCGGCGCAGCGGCTGCCGGGGCTGTTGGCGCAAGCACGGCAATGCGCTTGATCTGGCGCGCAGTGAGATCGGTCGATTGCTTGCTCTGAATGTTTCCCGGCGACAGACCGCAGGCGGCCAGCAGCGGAAACAATGCTACTAATAATTTCATGTTTTTAAGATGTTTTCACCGCCGAGGACGCGGAGGACGCGGAGGAAAGAATTTGTCAAAACGATTCCCAACTCTGCGTGCTCTGGGTCTCTGTGGTGAAGTCCTCGTTGATGCGGCTTGCCGCGCTAGCTACTTTCCTTGCGGCTCCGGCGTAACGGTTCGGATCCCAAGCTCGCGCAGTTGTCTCGCGTCCACCAACGACGGCGCGTCGGTAAGCATGCACACAGCGCGCTGACTCTTGGGAAACGCAATAACATCTCGAAGCGATTTGGCGCCGCTCAGAATCATTGCCAGACGGTCGATGCCGAATGCAATGCCGCCGTGGGGCGGCGCACCGAAACTCAGCGCTTCGAGAAAGAATCCGAATTTTGCCTGCGCCTCCTCAGCGCCGATCCCCATGAGCCCGAGAATTTTTCTCTGTAGCTCCACCTGATGAATACGCACGCTGCCACCGCCGACTTCCATGCCGTTAAGCGCAAGGTCGTACGCCTTTGACCGGGTGTTCGCAGGGTCGCTGTCGAGCAACGGTAAATCCTCGTCCAGCGGTGCCGTAAATGGATGATGCAATGCGATGTAACGATTTTCCTGCGAGTCGAATTCCATCAGCGGGAAATCCACGACCCATACGAGCGCAAATTGATCATCCGGAATCAATCCGAGCTTTTCGCCAAGATGCACGCGCAGGTTGCCGAGCGCGTCATTGACGATCTTAAAACTATCGGCGGAAAAAAGGATAATGTCGCCGAGCTCGGCCCCTGCAGCCTTCTCTACTTCTTTCTGTTCCGACTCCGATAAGAATTTGGCGATGGGCGACTGCCAGCCTTCAGCGGTAAGGCGGGTCCACGCGATGCCCTTCGCGCCGAACGTGGCGACATAAGGCGTCATGTCGTC
>DATACQ010001086.1:0-4565 GCA_036258955.1 Binatia bacterium | reverse complement strand
GTTCTACTCCGAGCTTCGTGAGTGCCAAGTCCAATGCCGCAGGAATACCGAAAAGCGCTAGCGCGATGATGCTGATCGATATGCCGTCGAGTAAGTATGGTTGGTCGAAAACAAAGCGCATGATGCCGCTCTGTTCCTGCTGGCCGACCGTGGCTAACAGCAAGCCCAGTGCGGCCGCGATGAGCCCTTTGAGCGGTCGGCGACCGGCCAGTACCGCCACCATGCTGAGCCCCCAGAGCACTACGACAAACAATTCCGGCGAGCCCATCAAGTAAATCAACGGTCTCGCCGCCGGTATGGCTGCGGCTAAAGTCAAGGTGCCGATGAGAGCACCCATGCCGCCAGCCATAAAAGAAGCGCCCAGCGCGCGTTTCGCCTCTCCGCGCTTGCCCATCGGGTAGCCGTCTAAGATCGTCGCCTGGGAGCCGGAACCGCCGGGAATGCCGAAAAGCACAGGTAAGTATGCGGCGCAGATGGCGCTCACAGAGCTCGCCCCGATCAACAACGCAATGCCTGTGACCGGTTCCCATTTGATCACCACCGGCAGCATGATCGCGTATACCAGTGGCATGCCTAGACCCTGTGGCGCCACAGCGGTGAACGTGCCGATACTTACGCCGACACACATCGCGAAAAAGACTTTCCATTGCAAAATGTTGAGGAAGCCTTTGATCGCAGCGTCGATAAGTGAAACATCCACTGGGGGGCTCCTTGGCGGTTCGTCTCGGTGATAGCGCGGCTGCGCTTGCTCTATCGCATCACAATGCCGGCGCTACGGTGTTCTCAAGCGCACTACGCATCCCACATTACTGAATAGCATTCAAGAACACCCAGAATTCTGTTCAACGTACGTTCAGTTTCGCAATCTTAAAAACTTGCATCTTGAACGTTGAACATGAACCGGCGAAAGCCTAACGTGCCGGCAATGGGCCGGCTCCCGAGAACTTTTTGAGTTCGTCTACCACTTCCGCATCGCGGGGGATGCCGGCGATAATCTTTCTTAGTTCCTCTGGACCCAAGGGTGAGGCGTCGTCGGAAACGAGCTTCTTAAAGTAAGGGGGAAATTCGGGATCCTTAACGATTCTGCGAAACGCACCCTCGAGGATCTGTACTTTGTCTTTCGGCGTTCCCGGAGGCAATATAAAGGGCGATCCGACGGCGCGAAAAGCGCGCCACAAGCTGATGAGCCTTCGGTCTTTCTCCGTTTTGGCGAAAGTTTCGATCTCAGGCAGATGGCCCAAGCGCTCGTGGCGATCGCCTTTCGGGACTTCCATAATGCTGTGAAAGTTCATTATCTTTTTATCGAGCCACTCCGGATTGCGACGCAACACCGAAGTCGCGTTGTTAGCCCTCGCATCCAATTCGCCCTGGGTGAGGGCGATATCTACTTCCCGCGACGTGTAGCCGGCAATGAACTTCGGGTCTTTCATCCCCAAAAAATAAGCAAACATTCGCCCCGCCACGTAGGACACGTGGCCCACCGATTGGGCGCCGATCCTCAGCCCCGAAGCCGCGCGAAGTTTCTCCAAAGTGTCGAGGCCTAGTTCCCGCCGGGTGTAAATGACGTAGTGATTCTCGTGTTCCGGCGTGCCCAGGTAGATGAATTTGTCTATATCGTAGTTGACCCCGGACTCGCCCATGACCGCCAAGGCAATCACCGCACCGCTGGAAGCTCCAATGGTAAGGCCGTCGGGCTTTACGGAGCTAAAGAGATGATTTGCTCCTTTACGCCCGCCGCCGCCATCCATATACTCCATGACAATGTTCGGGTTGCCCGGAATATGTTTCTTAAGAAATGGCACAACGGCTCGGGCGCGCAGGTCTCCGGTGCCGCCTGCGGCGGTCGTCGCAATCACCGTGATGGTCTTACCCGCGTAAAAATCTTGTGAATGAGCGAATCCCGGCGCCAGGACGACGACACTCCAAAACAAAAGCGCAGCTGTCGCCGATTGTTTGAGTTTCCATTTCCTCATCAGTCCCCTCCTGTTTATGCTCGTGAAGTTCTCTAAATCTCTGCACTTTAAAGCAAACCTTGAACGTTGAACTTTACCAGACTGTTGAAAACGTCTCTCGGACTCCTTTGGCGATCTCAGAACGAACGGAGGGCTTTTAATATCCTACGATTTCCGTTCATGCTGAGGTTCTCGAAGCATTCCCTAATCTTTTTTCAACAACTGTTAATCAGCGGCCCGGCAGCGGCGCCGGCCCGGCAAGCAGCTTAAACAGCGCGATCGTCTCCGCATCCCGGGGCAACTCCCGAATCGCTTTTTGATTTTCGTCGGGTAAGAGCGGCGTGGGTTCCTCGCTCAGCAGCTTCTTGTGCTCCTTGTAGAACTCAGGGTCACTGAGACTTTTGGTCATCGCCTGCTTGAGAATTTCGAGTCGATCAGGAGGGGTTCGTGGCGGCGCGAAAAACGGCGAACCCGTCAGCCGCAGGTTACGAAACATCGCCAGCACTTTACGCTCTCGCTCCGACTTGGCAAACGTCTCAATTTCGGGCAGGTGACCGAAACGGGGAAACTTGTTGCCCAGTGGAACTTCCATGAGCACGTGCAGATCTATCTTGTTCGCTGAAATCCATTCCAGGTGGCGCATAAGGTGATCGTCAGTAGTGCCAAAGGCGTCGAGCTCGCCGCGCATGAATGCCGCGTCGCGCTCGGGAGTCGAATAGCCGGTAATGAACTTCGGCTCTTTCAGAGGCAGAAGCCACGCGAACACCCTTCCAATATTGTAGATCGTGTGGCCGACGGACTGCGCGCCCACGCGCACACCTGGGACTGAACGCAGTTTATCTAGATTCGTCAGACCTAGTTCCTTTCGGGTCAAGAAAAAGTAATGAGTCGAACTATAAGGGGAACAGAGATAATGAAACTGGTCGATGTCGTACTGCACGCCGGTTTCGCCGAGCACGGCGCTTGACACCATGCCACTCCCTGCGTTTCCGATGGTTAACCCGTCGGGCGGGGCGGAGCCAAAGATATGATTAGCGGCCTTGCGCCCGCCACCGCCCGGCATGAACTCATGGATGATGGTGGGATTGCCGGGAATGTATTTTTGCATAAACGGCACCAGCGCTTTGACCCGCAGGTCTCCCGAGCCGCCCGCGTCGCGCCCGTGCACGATCCGGATAGTTTTGCCGCGATAGAAATCAGATTGTGAAAAACCGGTTTTGGGCAGCAAGAGAAGCGAAGTTAAAACCGTCGAGCAGAGAAGTCGCGCCGCTAATGCTATCTTCATCGCGAGGCTCCTTTTCAATTGGCTCTCAGCTGCCACTCGAGGTTCCAGAACCTGAGATTCCGGGACGATATCTGCAGCCCCTGCTCTTACGGTGAACTTCGAACATTTCAATGTTGAACTCAGATTCACCGCGGCGGCAGTTTTGCCGGGCCAGCCAGTTTTTTGAAGAGCTCGATCACTTCCGGGTCGCGCGGGATTTCCCGGATCGCTTTTTCATGGTTTTCCGGCAGTAGCGGCGAAGGATCGTCAGACGTCAGCTTCCTGTATTCCTTGGCGAACTCCGGATCCCAATAGGTTTTACGAAAAGCCTCCTGGAGCACCTCAACCCGATCTTTAGGAGTCCCTGGGGGCAACACGAACGGCGTCCCCGTGACTCGAAAAGCACGCTGGAGCGCAAGGAGTTTCCGTTCCCGGTCATTCTGCGCAAAGCTTTCGATCTCCGGCAGTTTGGCAAAGAACGGATGCGGATGCTTGTCGCCCTTCGGCGTCTCCATGATCGCATGGATGTCCACCAACCCCTTTTCGATCCAGTCGCGGTTGCGTGAGAGAATTGTGTCAGGACCGGTTGCACGCGCGTCGATTTCGCCGCGCATTAGCGCTGGATCCAGCTCGGCGCCGCCGAACGCGGCAATGAAAAGCGGCTCCTTGAGACCGAGCATATAACCAAACAGCCGCCCTTCATTGTAAGTGGAGAATCCGAGCGATTGCCCGCCGACTTTCACTCCCGTTGCGGCGCGGAGCTTCTCAATCGTGTTCAGGCCGGCGTCCTTCCGGGTGACAAAGACCGAGTGATATGTGCTGTAGGGAGAACCCAAATAATGGAATTTATCGATATCGTACAAGACACCCGTTTCGCCCAGCACGGCGAGTGATACCATTCCGGCGCTCAGATTACCGATGGTCAGCCCGTCGGGACGGGCAGAACGAAACAGATGGTTGGCGGCCTTGCGACTGCCTCCGCCCGGCATGAATTCCATCACAATGGTCGGATTGCCTGGAATGTATTTTTGCAGAAACGGCACGAGCGCTCGCACCCGCAGGTCGCCGGTACCGCCGGGATCGCGTCCTTGAATGATTGCTATGGTCTTGCCCTTGAAGAACGACTCTTGTGAAAGAGCCCGCCCTGGAGAAAGCCATAACAAACTGGCAACGAGAAAAATCGCTGATAAGGCGGATACTGCATTAGATCGACCGGGCCGCATGGCGATGCTCCTTTTGTTGACTGAGATGATTGGAACGCGTGGACCAAAACCTATCAGCGAATTTTTTTTAGTCAACGGGGACGTACAGGAAGGTAAACTGGTCCCACGGCGCCCCTTGGATTTTTT
>DATACQ010001085.1:0-5991 GCA_036258955.1 Binatia bacterium | reverse complement strand
CGGATCTCTACTACCGCTTGAACGTCTTCCCCGTCAGGATCCCGCCGCTGCGCGAGCGCCGCGAAGATATTCCGCTTCTGGTTCGGTACTTTGCGCAAAAGTATGCGCGGCGCATGAAGAAGCCCATCGAGACGATACCCGCCAAATCGATGGCTGCCTTGACTCAATACGCATGGCCCGGCAACGTGCGGGAGCTGGAGAATTTTGTCGAGCGCGCGGTTATTCTCTCGCACGGCGTGGAGCTGCAATTGCCGCTAACGGAGCTGCGAGACCGAACACAAACACCCGTCGGGCCCTTGCCGAGCAGTCTTGCTACTTTGGAGCACGCCGAACGAGAACATATTATGCGCGCGCTCCGGGAGACCGCATGGGTGATCGGCGGGCCGGTGGGAGCGGCCGCTCGGCTCGGCATGAAACGCACAACGCTTCAGTCTCGTATGCGTAAACTCGGCATTACTCGTTCCAATTGATTGCTCTTCAAAGGCCGTCGCATCCCAGAACGTCACGGCGCCACCGAAACCTTAGCGGGAATGAGCCGCAGCTGATTTATTTAAGGTGAGTGATCGATGTACGCTGAACTTAAACAGGCGGCGCCGGACGCGCGGAGGTTGGCCGGTTCATCGCGTCCCGCGAGGCCGCCAACCACGGTGCCGGTCATCTCGATCTCCAATTTGACGAAAACCTATGCCACCGGTCATGCGGCACTGACGGGAATTAACCTCGAAATCAACCGCGGCGAAATCTTCGCACTGCTCGGCCCCAACGGCGCGGGGAAGACGACCTTGATCAGCATCGTATGCGGGATCGTCACCGCCACGCAAGGCGTGATTACGGTGGACGGTCACGACAACGTGCGTGACTACCGCGCCGCCCGGTCGAAGATCGGTCTCGTCCCGCAGGAGCTGACTACGGACACGTTCGAATCGGTGTGGGCTACCGTAAGCTTCAGTCGCGGCCTCTTTGGCCACGCGCCGAATCCGGCTCATATCGAGGCAGTATTGCGCGATTTGTCGCTATGGGAAAAGCGCGACGACAAGATCATGACATTGTCGGGCGGCATGAAGCGGCGCGTGTTGATAGCCAAAGCTCTGTCCCATGAGCCCGAGATCCTGTTTCTCGACGAGCCGACGGCCGGTGTGGATGTGGAGCTGCGCCGGGACATGTGGGCGCTAGTGCGGCGGCTGCGTGAGAACGGCGTCACCATCATTCTGACCACCCACTACATCGATGAAGCCGAAGAAATGGCCGACCGGATCGGCGTAATTAACAAGGGCGAGCTGATCGTGGTCGAAAAGAAAATTGAGCTCATGAAAAAGCTCGGAAAAAAACAGCTGACTCTCAACCTGCTGGAACCGTTGGCTTCCGTACCACTTGAGTTGAGCCAGTGGCGGCTGGCGCTGAAGAACAACGGCACTGAGCTGGAGTACACGTTCGACGGCACTGAGGAGCGCACGGGTATTCCATCGTTACTGAAGCGGCTAAATGAAATGGGTATCGAGTTCAAGGATCTAAATACTCGTCAAAGTTCACTGGAGGATATCTTCGTGGATCTAGTGAGTGAGCGCGGATAGGCGCAGTGTGGCAGAGCCGAAAACAAGGGAAACGAAACTTGGCCACAAAGAACGTAAGGTCACATAAAAAGTAAAAGCGGAAGTTGCCGCACAAAGCACTCGGGACCAAGCGACGAGACGAAAATGCGCAAGTAGGAAAGATCAAACGATTGGTTAGAAAGAATCCAGGACGCAGACGCCTCCTCCTTGTGCTTTCGACCGTGGCACCGGAAGCGATGGGAGCACATTCAAGACCTCCTCTCTTCGACGGGCGACGACAGAGGTGAAGGTGCTTCTCACAAAAATTTGCGCAAACGAAATGGAATTTAACAGACACGGCGTCTGGGCCATCTACAAATTCGAAATGGCGCGCGCGTTACGGACGCTTTGGCAGAGCGTCGTGACACCGGTCATCTCGACTTCGCTTTACTTTGTGGTCTTCGGCACCGCCATCGGGTCGCGCATGTCCGAAGTGGACGGCGTGCCCTATGGCGCGTTCATTGTCCCCGGATTGATCATGCTCTCGCTTTTCACCCAGAGTATTTTCAACGCTTCGTTCGGGATTTATTTTCCAAAGTTCACCGGCACAATCTTCGAATTATTGTCGGCGCCGATCTCGTACCTGGAAATTGTCATCGCCTACGTCGGCGCGGCGGCCACGAAATCCATTGCCCTGGGCTTGATCATTTTGGCAACGGCCTCCCTCTTTGTGCCAATCAAGATTTTGCACGTGGGATGGATGCTCGCTTTCCTCGTGCTGACCGCGACTGCTTTCAGTCTCTTCGGTTTTATTATCGGTCTATGGGCTAAAGGTTTCGAGCAGCTCCAGTTTATTCCCATGATCATCCTGACGCCGCTCACTTTTCTCGGCGGGGCTTTCTATTCCATAGACATGCTCCCACCCGTGTGGCGCACGATCAGCTTGTTCAATCCGGTCATTTATCTGATCAGCGGCTTCCGCTGGAGCTTTTACGAATCGTCAGACGTGAGCGTCGCAGTGAGCCTGGCTATGACTTTGGGATTTCTCATAATCTGCTTGGCCGTGGTGGCGTGGATTTTCAAGACGGGGTACCGGCTCAAGAACTGAGGGGTACAGTGTGCAAGTCGTAGGAAAAATCGAGGGAGGCTGTCTCTGCGGTGCGATTCGTTACGAAGCAGGCGAAACGGCGTATGGGATTACCCATTGCCACTGCCGAACCTGTCGGCGAGCTAGCGGCGCTCCTTTCGTAACCTGGGCGGGATTCGACTCGGACAAATTCCAGTTTACACGAGCACAACCGGCATCCTTCAGGTCGTCAACAAACGTCTTGCGCACTTTTTGCAGCCGCTGCGGGACTGCCCTGACGTACCAGCGTCTCGATCTTCCGGATTCTATCGATGTAACCCTGGGAAGCATGGACGACCCGGAGCGAGTCACGCCGGAAGATCATACCTGGATTGAGAGCAAGATCTCATGGATCGTGCCTGGCGATCACTTGCCTACCTTTGCGCGGGAACGAAAGTCGCCGTAGCAAATGGATCGACGCTCACGAGCGGTGGGGAACATGCGGTCGAAAGAACTAGTGCAGTCCTGGGTAAGACGGGTTCAATCAAAGAGAATGGTGGAGAAAACCGCGCTATGGAAATCGCCGATTTTCCGCGCTTGGGCAAGCGCATGATTACAGAGAAAGGGTGGAAATTTATGATGCATCTGACGCAAAGCGCTTCGGACCACTCAAGTCCTGAGGGCACTCCGGAATAACCGGCGATCGGCTAATCACAGGTATGAGTAAATAACCTCGCATTTCTGCCAAAGGAGCGTGCATGGCTGTCAGCCAAAAACTTACTCAAGGGGTTGGCCATGGGACAGACAAACACTCAAGTCGCGGCCCGTTCGTCCTTCACCGCACGCTCGACCTTGATGGTATCAAGATCTTCTACCGTGATGCTGGGGCCGAGGATGCGCCGGTGGTGCTGTTGCCGCACGGCTATCCGTGTTCATCCTACGAGTTCCGCAACTTTATGCCCGCGCTCGCCGATCGCTGGCGCCTGATCGCCCCCGATTTCCCCGGTTGCGGCTACAGCGACACGCCTGAGGGCTTCGCTTACGACTTCGACGGCTACACCGATTTTCTCGAGCTACTCACGGAACGGTTCGGCGTGCGGCGCTTTGCAGTCTACCTGCACGACTTCGGCTCGGAGATCGGGCTACGCCTCGCTATCAGACGACCGGAGCGAATCGCGGCGCTGATCATTCAGAACGGCGATATCTACGAGGACGCGCTCGGACCTAAATATCAGCCGCTGAAGGAGTTTTGGCGCCATCCCACGCCGGAGGGCCGCGCCAAGCTCGCCGAGGCGGTGACTGAAGACGGGTTTAAAGAAGAGTTCTTGAACGACGTCCGCGACGACTTGGTGGAGCGTATTCCGCCTGAACTCTGGAAACTGCATTGGTCGCTTACGACCCCACGGCGACGCGAGATTGCGGTCGACGTGATCGCCGGGTTAAAGGACAACGTCGCCTGGTTTCCAAAATACCAAGCCTATTTACGTGAGCATCGGCCGCCGACCCTGATCGTGTGGGGGCCGCAGGACGGTTATATGCCCGAAGAGGCCGCGCGCGCCTACTTACGCGACCTGCCGGACGCCGAACTGCACCTGCTCGACGGCGGGCACTGGGCTCTGGAAACGAATTTTGATGAGATCGTAAATCTCGCGCGACATTTCCTCGGACGTGTCCACGCGCCACGAGAATGAGTAGCGCGCCACGACAGGGTTTTTTGCATGCGACGGCACGTGTTCGCGGCGGTATTCGTAAGACTCCCTTCTGACAAACGAGCCGCCGGACCACTGGTCATCTAAACGGAGATTCCATGATTGTCAAAATTGAAATTCCCGAGAGCAAAGAAGCACTCACGGAATTTATTCGCTTTTATGATCACGTCTATGCTTATCGGGACGCGCGGTGGCAGGCGGCACTGGAGTTACAGTTGCCGATTCTTACCGGAGAAAGCCCGTTTGTCCCCGGACGCGAAATTCGTCCCTTCGTCGCGCTTACGGGGAGCAAAATTCTCGCCCGCGTCGTTGCGGTCATTGACGAGCACTACAACCGGCATTGGCGCGAGCGCCTGGGCCATCTCGTCATGTTCGAAGCCCTGCCGGATACCCGCGCAGCGACGAAGCTTCTCATGGATCACGCGTGTGAATGGCTTAAGCAGCGCGGCGCTGAAGCTGCTCGCGCGGGATTTGGCTTATTCGATTTTCCCTTCGTGATCGATGATTATGAGTCGCTGCCGCCGGAACTAGCCCGACAAAATCCGGAGTACTATCACTGCCTCCTCAAGGACGCCGGTTTTGAATCGGAGAAGGGCTGGGTCGACTACAAGATAGCGGTCCGGCCCGAGTTAATAGAACAATGGAATCACGCGCTCAAGGCGGCGGGTCGTAACGGGTATGAAGTTGTGCCGCTCAAAGACATTTCAAACGTGCGGCGCATTGGGGACTTCACAGCCACTTGGAGAGATACGTTCAAATCGCATTGGGGTTTTACGCCGATGAGCGAAGACGAGGTCTCTCTGCTTTTCGACGCTTTCAAGCCGGCCGGCGCCTTTGAGACGTCAGTCATTGCTTATCATAAGGCGACGCCCGCTGGGATGTTGTTTGTGGTCCCGGAGGTTAGCGCGACCGCCCTTCTTAAACCCGGGCGGGTTCTGAGGGATTCCGAAAAGCTCAATATTCTTGCCATTGGGGTTCGGGAAGGGGCTCGCGGCCAGGGGGTGAATCTCGCGATGGCTGCATATGCCTACTTGGAGCTGGTGCGGCGGGGAGCGAAATACTTGAGCTACACGCTGGTGCTGGACGACAATTGGCCTTCGCGCCGCACCGCGGAAAAGCTCGGCGCCTTCGTCTGTGCCAATTACATCGTGTACCGGCGTAATTTTCGTTAGAAGAGGAGGCCATAGTATGCTGTCCCACAAACTCGTTTACACAATTCTGGCAATTATCTTGCGCGACCGAACAACCTCACACGCGACGCTAAGGCCACAAAAATTATAGAAGAAAATCGTCACTTCCGCTTTAGCGGGAGTGACGAAATCGGCCTAGTCTGTATAAAGTAATTTTGGGACAGCATACTACTAGGCACTGCACGGCTATCGCTTAGCCTGCGTCCCGGGTCTTCGGGAAGTATCACGGTGCAGCTCCGATCGATTTTTCTTTGGCTGTTTATCATCAATTTGGGCATCGCGTTGGGTGCCGGCCTGTACGAGCAGCGAGTCGTAATTTCGCAATGGGCGAATTTGCCGCCGCGAGCATGGCCCAAGACCGGCCTTATTTTCTGGGCTTACGTCACGACGGTCCCTCTCACTCTACTTACGATCGCCAATCTCGTCGCAGCCTGGCTGGATCGTAGTTTGCGACGCAAATGGTGGCTTACTGCAACCGGTATTGTGTTCCTCGAGCG
>DATACQ010001084.1:0-2216 GCA_036258955.1 Binatia bacterium | reverse complement strand
CGACCCCATACAGAATTTTATAGTCACGGTCGCGCACCAAACCCTTTTTGGCTAGTCCTTCCACCGCGGCGAATTCTGCGATGCCGCCCGGACCCGTGACCCCCACGACCTTGCCTTTGAGATCGTTGACGGTGGCGATGCCCTTCGCGCCGATTAGCGTGTAATCCATATAAGGTTGCATGCCACTGATAATAATGATCGGCGCGTTTTGCGCGATGGCCCGAACCGCGGCCACTCCGGCGACGAACGTGTAGTCCACCCCTCCGCCCACCAGCGCCGCCATCGCGGTGGGACCGCCTCTAATGAAAACCGTCTTGACCTCCAAACCCTCCGCCGCAAAGAAACCGAAGTCCTGCGCCACAACGATGGGCAAAGTTCCGCTCAACGTCGGGGTGTTGTAGGCGAAGTTGACGGATTTTGCTGAGACACTCTCAGCCGGACTGTGAAACGCGATCAGCGTTACAACCAAGAGCGGCGTCAATCTGAGTGAACGCAGGCCGCAGGGATGCGACGTGCGCCTTCCCACTCGACGTCGGAAGTTTGAGCCGGGCGTGCCGCGTGAATTGTCCATTAGCCACTCCGCAACTTTGCACTCCCCTTCACGGACAAGGAATGATTTCCGGACAAATCATAGAGAGTGGGCGAGACTTGGGTCGCTATGCAGCGTCGCATGGGGATGACTCCAGTTCTTCCAATACTCCACGCCTGGTTCTTTAGAGCCCGAGCGTGCTCTCAGCGAACAATTCGACTGGTTTTGGCTTCTTCGTAATCAGCCCTTGCTCGTGGGAAAAATCGATCAGCGTCTGGAGCATTTTTTCGTTGGCTTTGACGCCATAGGGGTACGGGTCCTCGCCAAATATTTCCTGTGTCATGGCCAGGTATTCGCGACCGAAGAACAGCGCGCTGGGGATGCTTTCAGGCAGTCGTGCGTTGAAGTACTCTTTCGCTTTGACAAACGCGCTGTAAAGGTTGAACGCCGCCCAAGGGTGCTTTTGGTAGACGTCGCCGCGAATTGTGTAGGCGTGATTCACGGGCACAAAGTTCCACTTCTGGAAAAAACGCCGGCCCTCCTCAATCCGCTCGGAGAACAGCGGCTTGACCTTGCTCCAATCGCCGCCGGTGCCCCGGATGCGATGCGAACGGCCGATGACGTTGGGCATGTTTTTCCAGGGGCTGTTGATGGCGGCGGCGTCCAATTCGCCATTCACGAGCATGGATGCCATGCTTTTCTCCGGCGGGATACGTTGAAATGAAATTCCTTCCGGCGGACTGAAGCCGGTCGCGCCGCCATGACTGAGTTCCTCGGTCCGCTCCATGTACCAGTGAACCTTATACTGTGACACGCCGAAGTCATGTTGGAGAATACCGCGCTGCCAGAGAGCCGCGGTTTGCTGATATTCGCCGACGCCGATGCGCTTGCCGGCGAGATCCTCCGGCTTTTGAACGCCGGAATCAACGTTGTACGAAAGCTCAGTATGAAAAAGTCGCCGGCTCGGGAATACCGGCAAGGCGATCAGGTCCAAGCCACGCTCGCGCGCGATCAGATAGGATGACATCGACATTTCCCCGATCTGGAATTCCTGAAACTTAAGCTGACGCCAGAAGGTTTCCGAAGGATGAGAGTAAGTTGGCACGAGCTCGATGCCTTCGACCGCAATTGCGCCTTTCATCAACGGGTCGACTCTCTCGTTAAACGCGGATATGAAACTCAGTTTAAGCTTGGCCATGCTGCGTCCCTCCACGCGAACCTCCGCCTTTGCTCAAAATTGGCCTGATGGGCTCGACTCAACGATAGATCTGCAATGCACGGGCTCACCAATTACGGATGTGCTAACGCAGCTTGAAGATCTCGTTATAGAGTCTCACTAGCCCTTCGAAATCTTTGTAATCTTCCGGATTCTCCACCACCCTTTTATAGCCTCTGAAGAGCCGGGGTGGATTAGGCTCAACGTCCTTGCGCACGGGAATGCGTTGCATGCCGCGCATCATCTCCTGACCTTCTTTCGAAAGGCTAAAATCGTAGTAAAGCCGCGCGGCGTTGGGGTTGGGCGCCTTGCCGGAGATACCGGCTTGGCGTGGGAAGACTACCGGAGGCACGGTCTTCACATAGTCGATGGGCGTTCCCTTCTCTTTGTCGTGAATGACGTCATGCAGCAGCGCCGGCATGCAGATCGCGTACTCTCCCGCCACCACCAGACGGAACATGGCGCTGGTGC
>DATACQ010001083.1:0-1832 GCA_036258955.1 Binatia bacterium | reverse complement strand
GGAACGTCGGCTAGCTTTGAATCGCGCTTCGCGCCGCTTTGCACTAAAGCGCGAACGAAGCCACTCTTGATCCAGCTCCGGGTAGGCTCACGGCCCACGTATGCCGAAACGGTTCCAGCCCGGCAATGTACCTCATTTTTCTCGATCGCCAGGTTCATTTCGCCGCCGCCACCGTAACCGAGGACCATATTGATTTTGATGCCGAGCGCTTCCTCGAGCAGCTTCGGTAGAAAATAGGCCAAGCCGGCGCGAGCGGTTGCCGAACATCTCGGCGGTTCCGCAGCATCGCGCATGGCGTCCAGTGTCTTGGCGGGAAAGTCTGTACGTATAAATAAAACCTGATCGATCTTTTCCGGTGATCCGATCCAGGAAAATTTCGGCCAGTCGAACGTCACTTCTTTCGATCCGATAAGTTGATCCGTATAGAGTGCGGGATTGACCACGCCCCAGGTCAAACCATCCGGCTTGGCGACATTATAGACATAGTTTGCAGCGCTCACGCCGCCCGCGCCGGGCATGTTTTGCACGATGATTTGCGGACTTCCTGGGATATGCCTACCGAGATGTTGGGCGACAAACCGACCCCAATCATCCATGGCCCCGCCCACCGAGTTTCCCACCACCAGTCTGATCGTCTTACCTTTGAAAAATTCGTGCGAGCTCGCATGCCCGATTTCAGCGATCCATGCAGCACTGAACAATAAAGCGGCGGCCGCAAAACATTTTGGCATAAACACTCCTTTACAACCGGCGCCGGTGCACTTGCAGCTTTTCACTTGTTGACGCGAGCCGCGATCGTACTGCCTTCATCCATCACACTCTCGCAGTTTTTTCCTCCACGGTCGCGACTTCCGGTTGATCGCGCTCAGGTGGTTGGGCGCCCACCCAGCCGTGCTCGGTGATATCGATCATCACCGCATCCGGCCCCTTGTACTTCTCTTCAAAAAAACTGGTCGTCGCCGTCTCGGGACGGCCGCAACGATACTCGGCTCCCGCCTCGGTGAGGCGGCGGCGCATTTCCTCCGCATCGTCGACCCAAAATCCAAAGTGATGCAGGCCAAAGACGGGACCGAGCCCGTCCTGACGGTCCGCCGCCGCCGCCGTTTTAAACCGCAGCACAGCCACATTGATGGTGCCGTCGCTCAGGTAGATTCCTTTGGCAATGGGAGAATCGGTGCGCCCGACTTCCACCAGGTCGAATACGCGCTTGTAAAAGTCCGCCGTCTTCTCCGGATCAGGAGTGTGTAGCGCTATGTGCCTCAGCTTTGCCATGATGCCTCCGTTTCTCGGGTTCAGAAGCTATGTACTCAGGTAATGGGATAGCGGTAATGCATCCGCTTTACCGTTTCGCGCCTGCGCTGAACATAGGTTATCTGCAGCCTAACGGTCAAGCGGTACAATCTCGGGCCGGCACGATGAACTTGACACAGGACCGGCGTTTGCGGTACTGACGCGCCAGCTTTAGCAAAAAGCGGAGGTGCCTACGATGAAGCCACTAAGAAAGTCGATTTTGGTTCCCTTGCTTATCGTTGCTTTCCTCGGCGCGCTGGGGAAGGACGCGCTGGCGCAAGCCAAAACCAAGATACGATATGCGCTTGGCGACGTGATTTCGATCGACGAGCTGCCACTCTTGATTGCCGCCGAGCGCGCCAAAGTGCGCGGCGTGGACGTTGAAATCACTGCGTTCAAAAGCGAGGAAGTCGCAACGCAAGCCGTCATCAACGGGCAAGCTGATGTGGGGCAAGGAACACCATATGCCGCCATTCAGAAAGTCGGCGTGCCGATCCGGTTCTTTTATCAGTTGAGCGCGTTGCAGTTCTTCCCCGTCGTGA
>DATACQ010001082.1:0-4754 GCA_036258955.1 Binatia bacterium | reverse complement strand
CGCTCAGTTCAAGCCGTCAGCCAAAAACTAGAGTGTTCAGTCCAGCCCCACGACCGCCCCTGATCTCTTGCTATCATTTGCGATTTGCGCAATTGAGCAAAGATGCCCGGGAAATCCCCGTGCGACGAAGGAACGAACTCTGTTCAAGCCGTTCAACAGGGCGGTCGCAGTTCTTGCGATCATGATTCCGGGGCGGCGCTGTGAAGCAACGAGCCGGCGATTCCGGAGAGTAATCTCGCGCTCGCGCCCTCAGCAGATCGATGGCCTGGGTTTGGCCGGACCGGCGGGACTGCATCGGGCTTGGGAAATTGTTATCCTTACTTTACCAGGTTTCAGCCTCTCCCGTTGACGCGGTAACAGCCATCCATAAAAGCGGGTTCACATGGCACGATTTACACAGGGTCTTAGAACTCAGGACAAGGAGATCCAACTCGACTCGCTGCCGGTGCAGGGAGCATTGCCTGCTTGGCTAGCCGGTACGCTGGTGCGGGTTACTCCGGCCCAGTTTGAAGTCAACGGTGCAAGCTATCGTCACTGGTTCGATGGGTTGGCGATGCTACACGCCTTTACCTTCGGCGGTGGCCATGTCAGCTACGTTAACCGTTATCTGCAATCACCCGCCTATCGAGAGAACAATGAGGAGGGTCGCATCAAGTACGCCGAGTTCGCCACTGACCCCTGCCGAAATTTTTTTGGCCGGGTCTTTTCTTTCTTCACAGCACCCAAATTCGGTGTTAACGCCAACGTCACTGTCACTCGGCTCGCCGACGACTACATCGCGCGAACCGAAATCCCCATCTCCGTGAAGTTCGACCCGAAGACGCTCGAGACTCTGGATCTCCACAAGCATGAAGGGTCCAAGGGCCAGATTACGACGGCGCACCCGCACTATGATCGTGGTCGTAATGTGGTCTACAACTATCAGTTGGAACTCGGACGCCACAACATGTACCGGATCTACGGGATGCGGGGTAGCAAGAATCCTGGTCAAATTGCGGAGATGCCGGTTGACAAACCGGCGTACATGCACAGCTTCGGGATGAGCGAAGGATATTTGATCCTGACGGAGTTTCCGCTAAAGCTCCCCAGCTCGTTGGCGCTCTTGCTCCGCAACAGGCCGTTCATCGAGAACTATAAATGGATGCCGGAGGAGGGAACGCGCATCACGGTCTTCGACAAAAACACCGGCGAGGTTGTCACGCAGACCACGGCGGAACCGTTCTTTGCGTTCCACCACATCAATGCCTTCGAGCGCGATGGCGAGCTGCTTTTTGATCTGGCCGCTTACGACAACCCGAGTATTATCCAACAGCTCTACATGGAGAATCTGACGGCGGATGACGCGAACGTACGGCTCGACAGCCAGGTACGCCGTTATAGAGTCCCGCTGGCACATAGCGGCAGGCCAAGTTCTGAGACCGTTTCGGAACTTGGTTTCGAACTGCCGCGCTATGACTACGAGCGTTACGCCGGAAAGCCGTACCGTATTGTATTCGGCGTGGGCAACCGCTCGGGCACGAACGACTTCATCAATCAGCTCGTGCAACTCGACGTCGAGAGCGGCGAGTCGAAAACGTGGTACGAAGACGGCATGTATCCGGGAGAGCCCGTATTTGTCCCAAAGCCCGGCGCCTCGGCGGAGAACGACGGGCTGATTCTGTCAGTGGTGCTGGATGGGGCGCAAGGTAGGTCGTTCCTGCTACTGCTCGACGCCAAAAGCTTCGAAGAACAGGGTCGCGCGGAGGTGCCGCAGCACATCCCGTTCGGCTTTCACGGCGACTTTTTCGGCGAACTGAAATAGGGGATCCCCCATCCTGCCTTCCCCGTCGAGGGGAACGGAGTGGACCGGCGCTCGATGCCACTTACTTACACGATCGGGATCTCGCGCTCTCTAGTGCTATAAAGCTCGGCAATGTTCCCGCGCAGTACGTACGCACCCGTGCACACGCGTGTGGGAGGCAAGGAGCCGCGAGGCTTAGCCTATGCGGCGTCTGAGCGCGACAGGCAACGCGTAGAAGTCAGGCCTCACGGAGATTGTTTGTTGTCATCGGTCTCACGTTCAGGATAAAGGGTGGGACGTGCTGAGCAATAAAGCCATCGGTTTTGCTTCGTCGACTCTCGTCGCCATCCTCGGGTTGGTTGTCCTTTTGCCGATCGTTGCGCTCGTATTCGGCAGCTTTTGGTCCGCTTCTCCCGTCTCATTGGAAGGGCACTTCACACTGCAAAATTGGATCAAGGCCTGCTTCCTTCGGATCCCCGCCAGCTTGCCCGCGCTCTTTTTGAATTCGCTAATCTTCGCCTCACTGGTCGCGGTCATCTCGTTGGTCTTAGGGGTGGCGATGGCCTACCTGGTTGCGCGAACAGATGTACCATACGGCCACATCTTCGAGAAACTCAGCATCTCCCCGCGGGCCTTTCCGGTCCTGATCGCCGCGCTAGCCTGGGTGATGCTCTTCAGTCCCCGCATCGGCGTCTTGAATCTAATTGCCAGGGAGTATCTGGGGTTTCCACTTTTCGATATCTATTCGTTTCCCGGCATGGTCCTCCTCATGGTCCTTTATGAGTCGCCCATCGTTTTCCTGATCGCGCTCAACGCCTTTCGTCTGATGGACCCCTCGTTGGAGGAGCAATCGATCGCGTGTGGTAATACCGTGCTCGGCACTTTGAGAAAGATCACGCTTCCAAGCCTACGTCCGTTGATTCTGTCTACCTTCATGCTCGTGTTCATCATTAGCTTGATCACGTTGGAAGTCCCGATCATCATCGGCGTTCCCGCCGGGATTTTTGTCTTTACGACAGCTATCTTTCAGATCATCGCAACGGACTATCAGTCGCTGATCTATTACAATACGGCGGCGGCGCTGGCAATGATGCTCATTCCGATAAGCCTCATCTCGCTCTTTCTTTACCGGCAATCGGTCAAACGAGTCGAGCGCTACGTGACGATGATGGGCAAGGCCAGTGCCCGAAACGTACATTCGCTTGGCCGTTGGCGCTACGTCGCACTGAGCCTTCTCTCGCTCTATTTTTTCCTCGTCATGCTCTTGCCGGCGCTCGTCATTATCCTCATCTCGTTTACGGAGTTCACCTCCTCCCCCAGACTCGAGCTACTGAGCCACCTCACTCTGAAGCACTGGGAGCAGGCGTTTAACGACCCAGTATTCTTGCGGGCGCTCATGAATACGCTGCTCCTTTCCTTCAGCGCGGCGACAGTGTCTCTCGTGTTGGCTCTGGCGCTGGGATATCTCCTGATCAGGACCGGCGCCAGATGGAAGAGTATAATTGAAGGCACCGCGATGCTCCCCCTGGCGTTTCCCGGAACGATCCTGGCCATCGGTTTTGTGTGGGCGTACATTCGCACGCCGCTCTACGGCACTCTGTGGATCCTCTTGCTCTACTTCGTGGGCAATTATCTGCCATTTGCGCTGAGGACGTTAAGCCCGTTTCTCTTTCAATTCCATAAAGAGTTGGAGGAAGCGTCCTGGGTGGCGGGGGCCGGCACCGTGAGGACTGTCGGGAGAATCGTCATTCCGTTCTTGAAGGGAGGTCTCTTTTCGGTCTGGATCCTGCTCTTTCAAATCTATCTCCGAGAGTTTGCCGGACCGATCATCCTGTTCACCTTCGGAACCGAAGTACTCTCGACCCTTCTCTATCTCCGGGCCTTCGAGGAGGGCTCGCTGGGCGTGGGCGCGGTCTTGGGGGTGCTGATGCTTGTCATGTCTCTGGGATTGCACGCCATCATCGCCAGACGCGCGTAGCAGCTGCTCAAAAAATCTCATATGCTGCGTTGCGCTCGATCGCCTCGCTCCAACGTAACTCGTAAGTGCGCCTCCGCTCGTCGATTGTTCGCGCGCCTTGCCTCTGAGCCTTTTTGAGCAGCCTGCAAACAGGTTCTTTCAGCAACCTGCTAGGTGCGGGGGCTCTCGGGGAGTATACCCGGGAAAAAGTCCGGAAGCTCTCGTCGAACTCGCAAGCGCCGTATACGATTCGACGATAGCCGGATGGCGCTGAAAGAGCAGCTTTTGTTGTCCGGAGAAACTCGAAGAGGCGCTTACTTGCGGGTCTCACTGGAAGATCTTCTGGATTCGCGCCTTCCACTCCGCTTCTCTTTCGTCGAGCTCCTTAACGAGAGTGGGCTGCAGCGTTCCGTTCGATAACTTAACTCCCTTGAGCGCGTCTTTGATTTCGGGTTTCGGCGGAACGTCCTTGTTCGCCGGTAAGTTGCCGCCGTCGGCGAAGATTTTTTGTCCTTCCTCGGAGATCAGATAATCCACGAAGAGCTTGGCCGCGTTCGGACTGCCCGCGTTCTTGTGGATAGCCACCATATTCGGCCACCATATTCCCGCCTCCTTGAAAGTGGAAAAGGCGATGCCGGGATACGTATCACCCCAGAGCGAGGAAGTGTACGTCAGTGTGAAAACTGCCATGGAGTATTCCTTCAGCCCGACCGCGAAATGCAATGCCGGGAAACCGGCCTCGTAACGCCCCACGTTGGTTCTAAAGCGCGTCCAGTAATCCTGCCACTTCTTCATATCGCGCTCGAACCAGGTGAAATAAGACAAGATGCCCACCAAAAAGTTGGAGCCCAGCCACGGCGTTCTGGAGATGATCTTGCCTTTGAATTCGGGTTTGAGCAGGTCAAAAATGCTGGCCGGGACCTGCTGCTGCGTAACCAACTCCTTGTGATAAAGGACGCCGACAACGTGGTTGAACATGGGAATCTGATTCCAATCGGCCGGCAGTGCTTTTTTGAC
>DATACQ010001081.1:0-4202 GCA_036258955.1 Binatia bacterium | reverse complement strand
GCCCCCAGCCGCTAAAATCCACGGTCAGAGTGTCTTGCTGGAGCTGAGCGTAACGGCTCTTGGGCAGAACGGACCGGCTATAGCCCATTTGCTCAAGTCTCCGTATTATCTCCGGCTCGATGGAAAGCACTTCGTAGCCGTTGTCTAAGGCCTGATCCAGCCAACCTCCGACTGTGCTGATGCCTTCGTCGAAAACCGCATCGAGAGAACGGGCCGCAAGGCTCTTTAGCCGCTCCGGTGCGAAAGGGCGCGCGCACTCCTGCACTTCACCGCCCCAGCTTTTGATTTTCGCAAAAGATAACTTGTACAGCGAGAGAATCGTCGCAATCGTATAATAGGTCGCGTTATTCACGCCGGAAAAGCGGGTCGAGACTTTCACCGGAATTTTTCGGCGCGCAATGTCGCGCACTGATTTCACGCCTAGTTCTTTCGAGACGACCAGCGCAATACGGTCCCAAGAAGGGAAACAGCCCAGAGCGCGCAGGGCCATCTTCTGTTTGTAGTATCCCTTGCCACGATACGCCATCGCCACCATTGCCGATGGATTGACGTAAGCGATGTCCACCCGTCGGGTGCCCACCTCGATGGGCGCTTGCATCCCGCCGTAAACATCGCCGTTGATGCCGATGCGAAACTCGGTTCGTCCTGCCTCCCTCCGGCCGGAGGTCAAAGATATGGAGAGCTGGCTCGCCAAATCCTTTGAGCATTTAGCATACACACCGGCCGCAAGCTCTAAGCCAGTGGTTGCCCGTATTTGCGGCGGCTCGAGGTTGGTCATCATACGTCATGATACCTTTCCATCAACGTGAGATTTGAATTTCCTTTGCTTCGTAACGGAGCCGACCTTAGCGTTACCCGTCAGTTTCTGTCAATGGATTCCAGCGTCTAAACGAACCCGTCGTTGCGCTACTCGTCAACAATCTGCTACAGCATCTTAGAAACCTACCGAAGCGAGTTCGCTGATTGCGAGTTTTCCAGTGGCAAACCTGAAGCAAATTCTCGTGAGACATAGGAGAGAACTATATGGCTGAACAGGCAAAAATCGTAACCGGAATCGGCAAGGCGGAGCTGCATCGAATCCTGGTGCGCGGCTATGATCTAAACAAGGAACTGGTCGGCAAAATCAGCTTTACCGATATGACTTCACTTATGTTGCGCGGCCGATTGCCAACGCCGAACGAAGCTAGAATGCTGGATGCGCTGCTGGTCATTCTAGTGGAACATGGAATGGTCTCTCATGTGATCGCGGCCCGGTTGATCTACCACTGTGCTCCGGAAGCCATCCAGGCCGCCGTTGCGGCTGCGTTATGCGGCGCCGGGAGCGTTCACTTGGGCTCCTCGGAATGGTCGGCGAAGATGTTGATAGACGCTTTACCGGCCGACAAGCACGACGCCGATCTCGAGGCGATCGCCTCGCAGATCTTTGAGGACTATTCCAAGCGCAAACAGCGCATGCCCGGCATTGGCCATCGGACCCATGCCGAGGGCGATCCGCGCGCTGAAACGCTATTTAATATTGCAAAAGAGACAAAGGTTTACGGAAAGTATTCTGACTTGATACAGAAACTTTCGAAGGTTGCCAGCGAACGCAGGAAGAGACTCATTCCGGTGAACGTTACCGGTGCGATAGCAGCTATTGCGCTGGATATGGGCTATTCGTGGCAAATCACTAAAGCATTCGCCTTGATCGGGCGGACCTTGGGGGTCATCGGTCACATCGCGGAAGAAATCCGCAACCCCATGGCAACGCAAATAGACGCGGCGATTAAGCAGGCGATCGTCTACGAGCCGCACCGCGAATAGCTCCGTTGCAGCGACAGAAAGAACTAAAGCAGGACTTTAGATGATGCCTGCGTCGCGCAGTGCTTTTAAGCGTTCCGCGGAAAACCCCAGCTCGCCGCAGTAGATTTCTTCGTTGTGCGCGCCCATCGGCGGACCGAGAAAATCAACAGAGCCTGGACTCGCGGAAAATTTTGGTACCACGTTCTGTACGATCGCCTCACCAAGGTCCGGGTCGGGGACGCGAACCATCGCTTCGCGGGCGCGATACTGCACATCGCGAAAGGCGTCTTCCATGTCGAACACAGCAGAATAAGCAACTCCAAATTTGTCAAACTGCTCGATGACTTCTTGCCGGGTGTGGCGTTCGATCCATTCGCCCACGATGCCGTTGATCTCGACGGAATTTTCGACCCGTGCAGGATTATCGACAAACTTGGGATCGGTGGTAAGCTCTTTGCGGCCGATGGCTTCGGCCAACCGTAACCAGACATTCTGTGTGCTCGCGGCAAGGGTGAGATACTTGCCGTCTCTCGTCTTGAACATGGAACTCGGGGCTACGTATGCGACACGGTTGCCGGTGCGCATGTGAACAGTTTTCATTTGGTCGTACTGAATCGGATCGAAATCGAGAAAGCGAAACACCGCTTCATAGAGCGCTAAATCGATCACCTGACCCTCCCCGCCACGCACGTCGCGATAGTAAAGCGCCATCATAACAGAGAGCGAACCAAAGATGCCGGCGATCAAGTCACCCAAGGGATAACCCGGAGACATCGGCGGCCCATCCGGTTCGCCGATCAAATTAGTTAAGCCGCTCATCGCCTCGGCGACCCGGCCGAAACCGGCACGGCTCTTGTACGGTCCAGTCTGGCCAAAGCCGGAGATACGTAGAAGGATCAGACGGGGATCAATGGCGCGAATGGCGTCATAGCCGATACCCCACTTTTCAAAAGTGCCAGGACGATAGTTTTCGACGATGACATCTTGCCCTTTGATCAATTCTTTGAATACCTCAGCCCCTGCAGGCTTGCCCAGGTCCAACGTGATGCAACGCTTGTTGCGCGAAACCGACTTCCACCAGAGCGGAATCCCGTTCATGATGGGTTCGAGCTTTCGCTGACCGTCGCCGTACTTCGGATGTTCGATTTTGATGACATCGGCCCCGAAATCCGCGAGCAATACGGTTGCAAACGGCGCGGCAACCATATTTCCGGCGTCGATGACCCGGACGCCTTTCAACGGCTTGTTCTCGCTTCTTTTCGTCAGAGGAAAATCGTAGTGTTCCGGCACGTAGTCTGGCATTGTCGGTAAAGAACCTCGCTAGGCGCAGTATTCGTAGTATCTGCGCGTGATTATACGTCGACTTGCCGTCAAAATCTAAACGTCCGCTTAGTTATTAGCGGATTCGCAAGGAACTGACTTACCGCAGAACGATGTACGCGGGCTCTTAAGCCTATAGCAGCCAGGAAACAGGGGTTCAAGGCAGGATGAAATCGATCTTCAGGAAATAGCGAGTATTAATACCGCCATCATAACAAAGACCACCACAACAACCGGCACCGTTGGATCGCGATCCTTGAACAGCCGAGAGCTAATGCCGCGCGATTCCCGACTGGCGAGTTGAGTGTCAGGGCCGGGGATCGAAGCACCAACCTGGGTAGCGCCAAGAACGCCCAGCGCGCGTTGAACATCCGAACGAGCGACCTGAACCTTCACAGCGCCTTTTTCGTTGCCTAAGGCGGACGCGCGCCGCGCGCCCAAGTCTTGGCCCTTTTTTACTGCGTAGCTCCGCTCCGAAGTCAGAAAGCTTTCTATACCCGCCGACGTGAGTTTGGTTTGCATTGCCTGCGCTTCCGCCCCGTCTCGCACGATGGCGATGGTTACAGTCCGGAGTTCCGGTTTGGCTCGCGTGCTCCCCATAGAACACTCACTCCATTTCAGTAGATTTCTCGCCGAGGCCCTGCTTCATAGTACTGCGTATGAAAACCGCATTCAAAATTCAACACACCGTTGCTCTGCTTGGGCGTCGCCGGCTTCAGCATGGCTAGTTCCTTCTAAAGCGCCGCATAACCCCCCTCCGCTCGATCGCGCATACGGTGCGATCTCGTATGATTCGCGGTTACACTGTCTCGTAGCCGGTGTCAACCGGTTTACCGCAGATTGACGGATCAACACAGAGCCTAAGCATTCGACCGGGAGAGCCGAAGTGGCAGGCTGTTCCCTTTTTTCGGCCGGCGCCTTGCGCCCCGCGAGCTACAGCGAAACTGCGCCTGACATGAACTTGGCGTTGTGCTAATGGTGAAGAGCCGAGCGCTGATATGCGCCGCGCCGAAGAAATAACTTCAAGGGAGCTTTTATGGGAGAGGAAACAGCGGAGGAAAAACTGGCACGACTGGAGGCGGAAAATAGAGCACTCAAGG
>DATACQ010001080.1:0-2708 GCA_036258955.1 Binatia bacterium | reverse complement strand
CGCTCATAGGCCATCCGGAGAGATTACCGCTGCGGGTGATCGGCGATGGCCATACGCCGCGCTATCAGGACGACGAAGCGGGCCGTATAACGTTACATGGCAGGGCTAGTGTACAATCCCTCGAAACCGCGGTGGGCGCCGAAGTGAGCGAGCTGCGCTTTCGCTCGAACATCGCAGTCGATGGGCTGTCAGCATGGGAGGAGCAAGGTTGGGTGGGCCGAAAGGTTCGTATAGGCGCAATCGAATTTGATGTTGTCAAACCAAAGACCAGATGTCTCGCCACGCATGCCAATCCGTTAACAGGCGAACGGGATTTGGCGATTCTCACGACCCTGACTCAGAAGATGGGCCAGCAGAATCCGACTGTAGGTGTGGCGATGGTGCCGAGCGGCAAGGGCGGGCGGATTCACGTCGGTGATCAAGTGACAATCCTACCGGGCTGATCAGCGGTTCACCTATCTATCCTTCTGTCGACGGGGCTCGATGGGCTCATTGTAGATCATATCCACCCACATCGGCTCGTACGCGGCCACGAAGCCATTTTTGTAGGCATTGCCGCAGTAATGCGCCGGCTTTAGCTGCTCCCACACAACATAGCCGTTGTTGTCAACGCAGTCTTGATTCACCGACGCGGCGACGACCTTCCCCACTACCATGAGCCGATGCAGCCACTGCTTTGTCCACTCCACCTCGCACTCGAAGTGGCTGCGGCACTCTGCGATGCGTGGGGGTCTGACGAGCTTGGAAGGAATCGCGGTGAGCCCGGCTTTTTCCAATTCGTTGACCTGAGGCTGGAACTCAAGTCCGACGATTCTGACCTTCTCGAGAATCTCGCGCTCGAAGGGCGGTACGTTGACAACGAACTGGTTTGTGGCCAAAACATTTTGATAAGTATCTTTGGTAGTGCCGACGGTAAACGCGATGTATACGGGATCGTGGCAAACCCGAACGCATGTGCCGAACGAAGCAGCGTTGATCCTGCCTTGGTTATCGACCGTGGTGATCATCACCAGACAAGCACTAGGCGCGAATAGCCGGTCCCAGTGTTGGCTGGAAACGTCTATCTTACGGGTCGATGTTGGATTCGTCATCGCTATCACCGGTCCTTCCTTGCGAGAATATTACTTCTGCGGCGGAATTTCTTTGGAATCTTGACGATCGAGGTCAGCCCTGAAAAGTTTCTTGAGCATGGAGTGGAAGATATGCAAGCCGGTGCGCTTAAGTCAATAAAGGATCAACCTTTGGCATGGCAATTCCCCGGTAGACAAATTCATCGAACCGCGATAGGCCTGGGCACTCTGCTTAGGAAGCGGGTAGCGAAGCAATGCCGAAAATTGTTGACACACTAGATCACCACGATTGGAGCTCACAGGACTATGTTTTGGACTGGGCGGAACGGCAAGATACCAGGGAGGCCGATCGGCGAGAGGTATTTCAGCTGATCGCAAACACGATCCCCTATGAGAAGGATGCGTCGATTCGGATCCTGGACGTCGGCGCAGGATACGGAGCCCTCGCGCAGTTTCTTTTGACGCAGTTCTCCAAAGCGACTGCCGTATGCCATGACGGCTCCGAGGAAATGGCGCAGCTTGGCCGCAAACGGATGGCAGCACTAAAGAAGCGAGTTAATTATGTGCTTTCGGATCTGAGCAAGCCCGGCTGGAGTAGAAAAATCGACGGTCCGTTTGAGGCCGTAGTAAGCTCGATAGCCATCCATAATGTCCGCTCCCACGAGATCATCCGATCCATTTATGGCGAGATCTTTTCGCTTGTCCGACCGGGTGGTTGCTTCCTCAACTTCGACCGCATGACTCCCTCGCTGGATCAGCAACTGAAGTGGTTGCGAGATGCCGGCTTTAATAATATCGAGTGCTTCTGGGAGGGTGGCCGACGCGCCTTGGTGGGCGGCTTTCGCCAACAGCGGAAGCGATAAATTGCTCGTGTAATCCGAAAGCGTTTTTCGATCTTCGGTTCCGGAGCGCTTAACTGCGTGCGTCTGCTGGCAAACCTTCCGAGGTCGATCTTGCGACTATTCTCCACGCGGGGCTGTCTGGACAAAATGCAATGAATTTTTGCTATAGTTACTATCGTATCCGAATCGACAGCATTGCTATAGGAGAAACGCAATGAAAGCCCAGTCACAATCCACCTCGTTCCGTGAAGCGTTCCACGAGCGCATGCACGCCAACAATATGTATGGTCTCTGGGAGCTTGCAAGCCAGATGACGCCGCATCCGCAGCCGAAAATGATCGCGCATATGTGGCCATGGTCGCTCACCGAACCGATCATTGCCGAATCGGCCGACGCAGTGCCGGTAGGGGACGAGCGGCGCGCCCTGCAACTCTTCAACCCGGGCCTGGGGGGTCGCTGGGCGACCACAAATAATCTCATTGCGGCGGTGCAAGTTCTTTTGCCTGGTGAAGTAGCGCGGGCGCACCGCCACACGCCCACGGCGATTCGCTTCATTATAGAAGGTAGCGGCGCTTACACAGCGATAGACGGTGAACGCGTTTACATGGAACCGGGCGACTTGATCCTGACGCCGAGCTGGGCGTGGCATGACCATGGCAACGAAACCAAAGAGCGGGTCGTCTGGATGGACGGCCTCGATATCCCGCTGATCGCTTCGTTGGAGGCGATGTTCTTTCAGTTTTATAGGGAGCACCAAGTAGCCGCGACCCGGCCCGCCAATACGTCTCAGTCGATG
>DATACQ010001079.1:0-8366 GCA_036258955.1 Binatia bacterium | reverse complement strand
GAGTTGGGCCAGTTACACCAGGCAGGCCGCCGGCTTGCTCGATCACCTGAAAATCCCTTCGGCGTATATTCTCGGCGGCTGCATGGGCTGCTCCGTTGCGCTGGCTTTCGGAGTACATTACCCGGAACGAACCCACGGGCTTTTGCTCCACTGGCCGGTGGGTGGGTATCGCTGGAAACTGAGTGCCCAAAGCCGCTTCGAACGGCACTATCACTTCGCCAAGGAGAACGGTCTCAAAGGGATCGTGCAGCGCGCTGCCACCGGGAAAAGTTTTTGGCTCGATCCAGAAGCGGGTCCCTGGGCATCGGTGATCGGGCGCGATTCAACCTTTGCGGAACGGTTCATCGATCAGGACATAGAGCGTTACATCGGCATCATCATGACGACAGGACGTTCTATGTTTGACCGCGATACCGCCACGGGCGCCGAGCCTGAAGAAATCTTGGGCATTAAAGCTCCCAGCCTGATCATCCCCGGGGACGACCCGTCCCATGCGACGTCCGGAGCCCATTATCTGCGCGAGTTGCTGCCCAAGGTAGATTTCTGGAACGTCATGCCGCCGGAACAAACAACTCAGAGTGTTTGCGAGCGTATTCTCAATTTTTGCCGCATACATGGTTGACGCGAAGCTCATGATATGCGGCCAAGGAGGAAACCTCTAAGTCCGCGGTCAACGGGCAAATTGAAATTTGACAGAGAAGGGCAATTTCAAAACTTGCTGAAGGAGAGATTCTATGGAAGTGACCGGCTCAACAATTCAACTCAATACATCGGATGGAAAAATGGACGCTTACGTCGCGCAGCCAAAAGACGGCGGAAGCTATCCGGGAGTGGTCGTGATTCAGGAAGCTTTTGGCGTGAATGATCACATCAAAAAGGTCACCGAGCGCATCGCGGCAGAAGGTTATGTCGCCATCGCGCCGGATATCTACCATCGGGAGGCGGAGCGCGTCATTCCCTACGCGGAAATGCCCAAAGCGATTGCGGCCCTGCAACGAGTGGTGGACAGCAAGGCGATGGAAGACGTAGGCGCCGCCATTGCGCACCTGAAGTCCCAGGGCAACGTCAAGCCCGGCTCCATCGGCGTGACCGGCTTCTGCATGGGCGGGCGGCTCACTTATCTCGCGGCCGCGCACCACAATAATGACGTCAAATGCGCTGTGCCCTACTACGGCGGCGGTATTCCGATGGGCAATCCGAGCCCGCTCTCGCGCACCAAAGAGATCAAATGTCCCATGTATCTTTTCTTCGGCGGCAAGGACCAGCTTATTCCTAAAGAGCACGTTGAGCAGATCAAAGCAGAGTTGACGGCCAATAAAGTGCCTTTCCAAATGGAAGTATATCCGGATGCCGGCCACGGGTTTTTCTGCGATGATCGCGTGATGAGTTACAATGAAGGCGCGGCGAGGGATGCATGGGAAAAAACCAAAGCGTTCTTCGCGCAGCACTTGAAGTAGCCGAACCCGGCGTTAGTGTATAAGGAGAGGAGAAGGAACGCTTTTCCTCTCTTTTTTTGTGTTGAGCTGCGTTGGCGTCACTCCGGCCGAGGCGGTGTGGTGCCGCCGATGATGCGCGATGCGGGTCCAGCAGGTGGCTCACTCGGCCGAACGCACTAACCCTCGGATGTTGCGAATTGTATCGAAGAAAATTATCCCATGGCGCGCAATAAAGTGAAAAACCAGGTAAGCCTCGGTCTGATCCAGATGAGCGCCGGCGACGATCCCACGGCAAATCTCGGGAAAGCAGTGGAGCGCATTAGCACGGCAGCAAAGAATGGGGCGCAGATCATTTGTCTGCAAGAGCTGTTTCGCTCGCGCTACTTCTGCCAAAGCGAGCACATCAGGAACTTCAAGCTGGCGGAAACCATTCCTGGACCCACAACCGAAGCGCTAGGTGATTTAGCGCGCGAGAAAGAAGTCGTCATCGTCGCGTCGATTTTCGAGAAACGCTCGGCGGGCGTTTACCACAATACGGCTGTGGTCTTGGATGCTGACGGAATCATTGCGGGGAAGTACCGTAAGATGCACATCCCTGACGATCCTCTTTACTATGAGAAGTTCTATTTTACACCCGGCGATCTCGGATTCCCCGCTTTTGCAACACGCTATGCCCGTGTGGCTGCGCTGGTGTGTTGGGATCAATGGTTTCCAGAGGGCGCCCGGCTCGCTGCATTGGCCGGCGCGGAGATACTCTTCTATCCCACGGCCATCGGATGGATCCCGAACGAACCCAAAGCGGCGGCTGAGAACCAGCGCGCCGCTTGGCAACTGATTCAGCGCTCGCATGCGGTCGCCAATGGCGTTTACGTTGCGTCCGTCAATCGGGTCGGTCGCGAAGGAAAGATCAAATTCTGGGGCCAATCTTTTGTGGCGGGGCCTCTCGGCGAAATCGTCGCAGAGGCGGGAAGCAATCGCGAGGAGATTTTACTTGCCCCATGTGATCTCGGCAAGATTGAAGAGACCCGGCAGAGTTGGCCCTTTCTGCGCGACCGGCGCATTGACGCTTACGCCGCGATTCAGTCACGCTTCCTCGAAACGGACGAAAGCTGATGTGCAAAGAACTCACCACGAAATGTTTTCATGAGCTTACGCTCGGCTCTAGAACATGAAAATCCAGATCTCCGTCATGCCGGCATGGATTGCCGGCATCCAGGTTCGCAGGATGCGTCCGGAGACATCCATGTCAGCCTGGATTCCAGCGCTCCATGCTGGAATGACGATGCGCGGCGTGCGTCCAACGAATCGAGTCCCTCGAGTGGCTTCTTTTCGAACGAGAGCACAAAGAAGCGAAGCTTTGAAAATAGGCTTCAAACCCAATGTCTTCCTTCGTGCTCTTCGTGACTTTGTGGTGGAACTCCGTTAAACATCCCGTCGCTCATGAATTCCTCGCCCGCTAAAAAACCGACGCCGCGCTCCAAGGGCTATGCGATGCCCGCGGAGTGGGCGCCGCATGATGCGACCTGGCTCGCCTGGCCGCATAATCGCGAGACTTGGCCTACGCAGTTGGGGCGCGTTCAGGACATCTGGCTGAATATGATTGTTGAGCTGGCGCGCTCCGAGCAAGTCAATTTGCTCGTTAACGATGCGACCATGGAAAGCGAAGTCGCGGCCCGGCTCCAAGCAGCAGGGGCAATGATGCCGGCGATTTCTTTCCTGCGCATTCCCACAGTTGATGTTTGGGCGCGCGACTATGGCCCGACTTTTATCACTAGAAGCACCGAAGAGGAGCCGTTGGCTTGCAACGATTGGATATTTAACGGCTGGGGTGGCAAGTATAAGGCCTATGAAGAGGATGACTCGGTCGCGAAGCAAATTGCCGCGCGGCTCGGGATTCCGGTGTTTACGCATCCTCTGGTTCTGGAAGGCGGCTCCATTGAGGTCAACGGCGCTGGAGTTGTTTTGACGACGACTCAGTGCCTGCTGAACAAAAATCGTAATCCCCACCTGACGCAGAACGATATCGAGCGGTTTCTCAATGATACACTCGGCACGAGCCATGTCATATGGCTCGGCGAAGGAATTTCGGGAGATGATACCGACGGGCACATCGACGATATTGCGCGTTTCGTCAGTGCCACTAAAGTGGTATGCGTGCGCGAAACGAGTGCGCGGGACGAAAACTACGCTCCTCTGGAAGAGAATTACGAACGTCTTATGGCTGCGCGAGACGCAAGCGGCGTTAAATTCGAAGTGATATCTCTGCCCAGTCCGCGTCCCATAGCATACGAAGGAGCACGCCTTCCGGCGAGCTACGCTAACTTTTATATTGCCAATAACCTGGTGCTGGTGCCGGTTTTCGGAGATCCTGCGGATGCGCGAGCGCTGGGGATTCTTTCGGAAGTTTTTCCGGGGCGCAAAATCGTCGGCTTGAACTGCGCCGATGTTGTGGCGGGCTTGGGAGCGATTCATTGCGTCACACAACAGCAGCCGCGCACAGCGTAGTCTGACTGTACTCGGCGCAGACGTGGTCTGCCGCTATTATCGCGCCTCATAACGTTAGAATCCCGAAGTGCAGGAGATCGCTCGGTCGCGTTTAAGAATCTGCATTCTAGCCGTTCCGTACGGGCGCGTTTTCGTCTACAATTACAGGGCATGAGTGCCACCTTGCCACGGAAACCGGTTCTCATCGTCGAAGACCACCCCGATATGCGCGAATTGCTCGTGTGGCAGATAGAGCTGATGGGGTACGCACCCGTTGCCGCCCGCAGTGCTAAAGAAGCGTTGGAGAAGGCGACCGTACAAAGACCCGCCCTGATCTTGCTGGATATCATGCTGCCGACGATGGACGGGCGCGAGGCGGCGCGCCTTCTTAAATCGAACCCCGAAACCGAAGACATACCGATCCTGGCGACTACGGCACTGTTCCGCGAGTCCGACTTGCAGAGTTGTTTGGAGGCGGGCTGTAGCGGTTACCTCGTCAAGCCTTTTACCTTTCAAGAGCTGCAACGTAAGTTGCGGGAGCTAATTCCGGGCAGCACCCATTAGGCGCTTACGCGTTTCGAGTTCCAGGTTCCGAGTTTAAATCCAAAAAAGCGTGAGGCGCGAGTAGAGAAGTTTTCTGCTCACCGGCGGATTCCCGTCATTTCCTCACGCCTCAAGCCTCTCGCCTCGTGCCTCAATGAGACAAAGTGCCGGTCTCGAACTCGAAGCTTGCATCCGATACATTGAACCTCGAAGATTGGACGTTGAACAATACTGATGTCGCCCAAGGAAGCCGCGTTAGGTATCGTGCGCCGTTTGCGCGCGGAGGGGTACGAGAGTTACCTCGCGGGTGGATCTGTGCGCGATATGCTCCTAGGCAAAGAGCCGCAGGACTACGACATTACGACGAGCGCCAGACCGGAGGAGATCTCCAGGATCTTCCCGGAAACTGTTCCCGTGGGAGCGCAATTCGGAGTCCTGCTGGTTCTAGTCGAGGGCGCGCCGTTCGAAGTCGCCACGTTCCGACGCGATGGTCCGTATTTCGACGGGCGACGTCCGAGCCATGTAGATTACGGCAGTCTAGAGGAAGATGTTCTGCGCCGGGATTTCACGATCAACGGAATGGTGTACGATCCGGTGGCGGATCGCATCATCGATTTAGTCGCCGGACAAAGAGATCTCCAGGCGCGGACGGTGCGCGCGATCGGCAATCCGCGCGCCCGCTTCGACGAAGATCGGCTGCGCATGATACGCGCGGTGCGGTTTGCCGCGGCCTTAAAATTTAGCATCGAGCAAAACACACGGGCGGCGATTCGCGACCTAGCCCCGAGCGTCACGCGCGTTTCCCGGGAACGCATCGGTGACGAGATCACGCGCATACTGACCGAGGGTCGAGCGCGTGTCGGTTTCGAGCTACTCGATGAAACCGGCTTGCTCGAGGTGCTGCTGCCCGAGATAACCGCAATGAAAGGCGTCGAGCAAACTCCGGATTATCATCCCGAGGGCGACGTGTTCGCGCATACCTTGCTGCTGCTCGAGCAGTTGGATCAGCCGACGGAAACTCTTGCTTACGGTTGCCTGCTGCACGATGTCGCGAAACCGGTTTGCATGCGCAAAGAAGACGGGCGGATCACATTTTACGGCCATATGGAACGCGGCGCGGAAATGGCAGTAGCCATTCTACAGCGCCTCAAGCGCAGCCGTGACACTTGGGAGCGGGTTGCCTATCTCGTGCGCAGCCACTTGCGCCACACGCAGGCACCGAACATGCGCCTGAGCACGCTCAAGCGCTTTCTCGCCGAAGATGCAATTGAAGAATTGTTAGAGCTCACCCGCATCGACGCGCTCGCGGCAAACGGTGACTTGAGCCATTATCATTTTTGCAAACAGAAGCTCATCGAGCTAAAAGACGAGGAGATCCACCCTGACCCGCTCGTCCGGGGGCGGGATTTGATCGGACTGGGATTATCCCCTGGCCCGCTTTTCGGCGAAATTCTGGCGCAAGTGGAGGAGCTACAACTCGCCGGGGAATTGCAGACTCGGGAGCAAGCTTTGCAATGGGTCACTACGAACTACGGCAAACGAGGATGAGGAATGAAAAAAGCTCAGTATAGCGTTATCGGCCAGGCGGAGCCGCGTTCGGACGGCGCAGAAAAAGTCACCGGTAAGGCGCTGTACACGGTGGATGTAGAACTGCCCCGCATGGCCCATGGAAAAATTCTGCGGAGTCCTTTCGCGCATGCGCGCATCGCGCGAGTCGATGGCGCCAAGGCGGAAGCGATGCCGGGAGTGTTTGCTGTCATCACCCGTGATGATCAGCAACGCATCGGCATGTTCGGTGCGGCGTACAAGGACCAGACCATTGTTGCCGTAGACAAGGTGCGCTACGCCGGCGACCCCGTCGCGGCTGTGGCGGCGGTGGACGAAAGCACCGCGGAGCAAGCGCTAGAGTTGATCGAAGTGGATTATGAAGAACTGCCGGCCGTGACCAATTTAGATGAAGCTCTCGCCCCGGGTGCAGCCCTGGTTCACGAGTCATCGGCAGGCGGCGGTGAGATGATGGGACAGCGCTACGAGCCGGCAAAGGAGTTCGCGGGCACCAATCTATGTTATCGTTTCAGCTACTCCAAAGGCGACGTCGAAGCCGGCTTCGAAAAAGCAGACCATGTTTTTGAAGACGTATTTACGTTTCCCCGCGTCCAGCATTTTTCGATGGAACCGCATGCCACGGTAGCGCATGTGGACGGCGACCACATCACGCTGTGGGCCGGCACCCAAGAGCCGTTTACGTTGCGCGAGCACCTTGCGGACATTTTTCGCCTCCCGCTCAACAAGATCCGCGTCATTGTGCCTTATCTGGGCGGCGGTTACGGCGGCAAGCTGGCGGTGAAGACCGAACCTCTGGCGGCGGCGTTGTCATGGAAAGCAAAGCGTCCTGTGCGATTGGCGCACACAATCGAGGAAAGCTTTAAGACAGTCACCCGCCATCCCGCGCGGGTACGCATCAAGACCGGCGTCAGGAAAGATGGAACGTTAGTGGCGCGCCAGTGCGTCATCCATATGGATACGGGCGCGTACGCCGATGCCGGTCCGCGGGTGACGCAAAAAGCCGGCTACCGCTGCTTCGGACCCTACCGCCTGGAGCACATGAAGACCGACGCATACACGGTTTACACCAATACTGTTCCGGCAGGCGCGTATCGCGGCTTCGGTACCTTGCAGGTAACCTGGGCGTATGAATCGCAAATGGATATCATGGCGACAAAACTCGGACTCGATCCGCTCGAGTTTCGCTTGAAGAACTTGCTCAAGAAGGGCGAGTTCTATACGCCCGGCGATACGCCGGTTGATTGTGATTTGCCGGATGGTTTGCGGCGCGCCGCCAAGAAAATCGGTTGGGGCGAAAAGCACACCGGTAGAAACAGTGGCAAGGGGCTTGCCGTGTGCATGAAAGACGGCGGTGGGACGTACAAAGTTTCATCGGCCGCGGTCAAAATGAACGCCGATGGCAGCATCGTCCTGTTAACCGGCACGGTGGAAGTTGGCCAAGGTGCGCGCACCGCGCTAAGCCAGGTGGCGGCGGAAGAGCTAGGTGTCCCGTTCAATGCCGTGACGGTGGCGCAGCTCGATACGGACGTTACCCCGTACGATGTGAATACCAATGCCAGTAGCTCGATGGTGGTCATGGGACTCTCAGTCCAGCGAGCGGCGCAGGATCTGAAGCGGCAATTGCTGCAACACGCGGCGAAATGGTTGAAAGCCAAGCCGGAAGATCTCGCACTAAGCGGCGGCAGGATCCACCACGCTGACGGAGAAAGCGTCTCTTTCGCAGAAGTGATGCAAAATGTCTATTTGTCCAAAGCGGGGGAAATGATCGGCCACGGCGCCTATCAGGATATCAAAACCAGAGAGGCCGCCCTGGGGTCGCCCACCACGTTTTGGGAGATCGGCTGGGGTGCGGCTGAAGTCGAAATCGACCCGGATACCGGCCAAATCAAGCTTCTCAAGTATGTGTCGTTGGCGGATGTTGGCAAGGCGATTCACCCGATCCTTTGCGAAGGACAGGACGAGGGTGGGGTCATGAATGCCATCGGTCACAGCTTGTTCGAAGAAATGGTCTACAAGGATGGCCAGCTTCTCAACCCAAATCTCGTCGACTACCGCGTGCCGGGCTTCGCTGATGTGCCACGAGAGTTCGAATCCATCTTGGTCGAAAGTCAAAACGGCCCAGGTCCCTTCGGCGCTAAAGGGACGGGCGAAGGCGGGTTGCCCGCGGTGGCTCCAGCGATTGGCAATGCCGTTTACCAGGCTCTCGGCTTGCGGCTCTATGACCTGCCGCTCACGCCGGAAAAGGTTTGGCGCGGGCTGAATACAAAGCAATAGGCAGCGGGCATCAGCCAACAGCTCGGTATTCTGAACTCTCCCTTGAGATCGTCTTGCAAATGC
>DATACQ010001078.1:0-7373 GCA_036258955.1 Binatia bacterium | reverse complement strand
GCAAAGGGCGCGGTCACGGCCCTCGTGATGATGTTAACGATCAGGCGCCAGACGATCCCGCCCACGCTGAATTGAGGGTCGTCCAAGGTGCCGCTGATGGGAAGGCCGACGTCGATAACGCCATTACGATCTTTGAGCAGTGCCACGGCAAGTGTGACCGGCAGATTGGTAGCCGTTGGGCTATCGATCTTTTCACCGAACGTCAGCTGATTGAGAATGAACTGGGTTTGCGCGTCGAGCTTTCGATTCTCCAGCTTATAGGTCACATCGAAGGTGAGTTGTCCCTTTTCGATGCCATAGCCGACGTATTTTCCAGAATACGGTGAAAATGGGCTCAACTCGATCTCGCTAGCCTTCGCTTTAATGTCCATGAACAGTTCTTTTCCGAGAGGATTGATCTTGCCCCGGATATCGACGGGCGCGGCATTGTCGAGCTTTGCTTCCAGCGCGAGATCACCGGGAGCTTCCGGTGTTAGCTCCGCAATCGTGCCTTGAACCCCGGTGAGATTTGCCGTGTAATTTGGCTTGACGAAAAAATCGCTGAAGTGGATGTTGCCATCGCGGAGATTGATTTTGCCGATGCTGACCCATTCCGCGCCTGCAGAATGGGTCGGTGTCGGTTCGAGCGCGCTCTGCGCGAGCTTTGCATCGTCAGGACCCGCGGCAGTGGTGCCCTCGCTTTTGGCTGATTTATCGACCGTTAGCTTTTGCAGATTGATCTTGCCGTCGGCGCCGAGAACCAGGCGTGAGTAGAATCCCGCCAGATCGATTTCCCCTATGCGAAGTTGCGCTGGATTTGAGGAGATCTGAATGCCGCCGACGTTGAGCAGCTTCCACGTCAGCAGGTCTTGAGAAGCATCTTTCTCGGTCGTGCTGAAATCGGAAATCGCCAATTCTCCGCTGTACGTAATCTTCGCGGGCCCTTGGCCGCTGCCATCGAAGACAAGCCTGCCCTTGGTGCCAAGCCGGCCGCCCGCAAGAACGAAGTTTACTTGATCTTCCAGATAGGACTGAAGCGGCACAATGTCGATGCCGCGGCCTTCGACTTGAAACTGCGCCATCACCGGATCCGCGCCTGCGCTGCCGTTTAACTGCACTTCACCGCTGTTGATCCGGGCACGGATCGTCGCTTTGCCCCGCTGGTTCTTGATGTTGGAGAATTTCTGGCCGCGCAGCGACAGGTCCGAAACACTCAGTTTTGCCGGCCGTGCTGGAACGTTGTCCTCAAAATCGATCCTGAGCCGGTTGAAAGCAATCTGGTTGGCTTCGATTTTCCAAGGAGGATCATCTTTCTTTACGGAAGCTGGCACAGCAGCCGCCCCGGGCTGGCTTTTGACCAGGCGCTGATAATTTAATGTTCCATCCTTATTGCGCTGAATAAAACCGCTTGCCTCGCGCGCCTCCAGGGAACCGATCTGGATGCTTTTGTTGCCGACGTCAACTGACACGTCTTTCACCGCTAGCAGCGGTACGCGCCAAAGCGGCTTCTTGCCGGCTTCGTCCACATGCAGATTGCGAAGAGTGGCGGCGAGTTCCGAGAACCTGACGTCAGTTCCGTTATCGGTTTGCTGGAAGAAGTACCGCGTAGAAACGTCCAAAAAACCTTCGCGAATTTCAGCGGCAATGGAGTCCTGGTAAAATGGCCTGAAGCCGCCCGGCCGGAGTCCCTCGATCTGCAACTTGCCCTCTGCCGAGAGCGGCGTGAGTTGTAGCGTGCCGCTCTGTGAAACGCGCTCGTTCGCGTCGGTCTCGAAAGCGATCTCAACGTCTGCTTTCTTGGCGGGCTCATTATTGAGCCATTTGATCTCCAGGCGCAGGTTATTGAGGCGCGTCTGGTAAGTTTTTCCCGTCGTCTCCTCGCTATAGTGCAACTTCCCCGACTCCAAAAGCAGTTGCTCGATATGGTACAGAAACGAGCTCGCGGCTGCCTCTTTCTTTGCTTGTTCCGTTTCTGTTTGAGGCACGTTCTGAGCCCCAGGCGAGTTCGCGGGCGCGACAGTCAAATTGGCAACGTTGAAGCTGCCGTCTTTTCGTCGGCTGAGATGGAGCTCCGGCCCTTGGGCTTTGACAGTCTTAATGACGGCTTTTCTGGCGAAGACACCAAGAGAATCAACGCCGACGTCCAAAACCGGTATATTGAGCAGCGGCGCGCCTGTCTTTTCCTGCATCACAAAATCGCGCAGCCCGAGATCAGCCGTAATGTCGAGAACCGAATCCTGACCTTTGGCAGCCTTGAAGGAGACGGTCAACTTTCCATCCATTCGCCCGGTAGGAACCGTAAACGCGAGATCCACCGGCGAGTATTCGATATAGTTTGGAAGCTGCAGATTGTCGATGTTCACCTGTACGAGGCTTTCAAGCGAGTCCTTGAACGGCTTCGTCTCGCCTTTGATGTCCAGGGGCGTGCCGTTCACTACGGCTGAAAAACTCGGTTCGACGAAGACATCGCTATAGCTCGGCAGGCTCGAAATGAAGGGTACGGCCAATTGGAGCCTCTCGATACGATGCTTGGTGTTTTTCGGGCGATCATCGAAATCGATCCTGCCGTGGACGATCTGAATATTGTGCAATGCAAAACGAGGCTTCGACTCCGCTGGACCCGGTTTCGGCTCCGCCGGAGCTGATGTGAATTCATCGATCAGGTCTTGAAAATTGTATTTGAGGTCCTCTTGGCGCACTACGTTGATGTAGGGTCTTACGAGGCGCAGTTCCTTGATGACCGGACCCCAACGAAATAGCGACATGAGTTGCAGGTTGAGGTGGAGCTCATCGAACGAGAGGGCGGTGCTATCAGCGCTACGCTCCTTCATCGACAAACCGTGGACCGTGGCAGTCATCGCATAAGGGTTGATGCTGATCTTCTCGATTGTGATGGGACGGTGCAGTTTGGCCGTCAGCTGGTCTGAGAGCACGCGGCGCAGCACGAAAGGGGCGACCAGCGCGCCCAGCACACCGATCAAGAGTACGACTGCAATTAACCAGAGCACAATTTTGCGGGAACGCGGCGCCTGTGCGAGCGCCGCAGCGCGAACGCCGATCCTTTGCGTCGAGTGCGCCATGACTGTCCTTCCGGGAGCGCCGCTTAGCGGCGCATCACAACATTCCGTGATCCAGCGTCCACCTTAGCCGCGAGACTCAGCAGTTAACGGCTGTAAACTGGCTCATACGGCCGTAGCAGCAAGGGCAGGGAAAACCAAGACTCTTCATAGTTTCTAGTTTATACTTCGTGCTCTTCGCGACGTTCGTCGTTGAAGCGCCTTACTATCGGGCTCTTTGCAGTCAGACGTTTCTCTTCTTCCGCAGCTTTGAGCTGAGCTAACATCAAGCAGTAATCGGCCGGTAATTGCCAGTGCCGCGCGCCTTCGAACATCAAGCGCTTATATTCGGCATTGGGCAGCGGCACGCTGGTTTCCTTGGGCGCGATATAAACGATCACCTCGAGCATCGAGGGAGCTCCGGAAGCTTCAGGTTCCGGCTGAGGTTCAGAATCCGCAATCCCGAATTTATAAACGAAACGTTTGTAACGGCTATAACCGTCCTCGAAGCGGTCCATGATCAGCATTTCACTTTCGCTGACTTCATAAACTACGCCCCAGACCGTACTTTCCGCCTTCGGAAATATATTGGCGGTACCACAATCGCGCAGCCGCGAATGGCGCGCGATAGCAAACTCGTAACCCGGTAAACGCGCGATACACACAAACCGCGCCGAGGGGCAACGTCGCTGCATTTGGCGCCAGTTCATGTTCGAGCCATAAGCGAAATAATACATGAAGGCCACCTTTCTAATTGCACGGATATCTTAGTGATAGGAGCGCAAATTACAAGTGATAGTTCGCCCCGGCAGGGATCGCAAATGCTTTGCAATTGCGCCTCTCTGAGCTATAGTTTAGCCGCAGCACCCAGTCACTCGTGCCCAATACATCGGCTTTGGCTCGTAGCTTGCGGAGGAAATGTCATGCTTCAGCAGGTGATCATACGCATTCCGTACACGGTGGACAACGGCGAAAAGCTTGTTAACGAGTCGTTTGGTCCGAATAACATTCGCCGCCGCAATCTCGGTGCCCAGGAGCTGAAGCAGATGCCGGTTGAGAACGGCCGCTTCGTTCGGGACCGGTTATCGCTGGACGAGCACGGGTTCGTATTCGTTGAGCACCAAACGCGGGTCGCGGATTTCTTCGATGCTGAGCAGCTGAAATCGACCTATTATCCCGAGGTTCAGGAACTGATCAAGAAAGCTTCCGGTGCCTACCGTGTGGTGATTTTCGATCACACGTTGCGTTCCGGTGATGAGGAAGAAAGGGAGGCCAAGCTCGTCCGAGAGCCGGTGCTGTCCGCGCACAATGATTACACTGAGTGGTCTGGCCCGCAGCGTGTGCGTGACATTTTGCCGGACGAGGCGGAGGAATTGCTTTCACGTCGCTTCGCGATCGTTCAGGTGTGGCGGGCAATCAATCAGCCGATTCAGAAAAATCCCCTTGCTCTCGCCGCTGCCAACAGCGTTAAGCCTGACGATTTCCTGCTCTCCGAGCGGCGCTATCCCGATCGGGTCGGGCAAACCTATCGTTTGAAGTACAATCCCGATCACAAGTGGTTCTTTTTCCCTGAAATGCGGCGCGACGAAGCACTGGTTTTCAAGGTCTATGATTCAGAGAAGGACGGTCGAGCGAGGTTCACACCGCATACATCCTTTGAAGATCCAGATGCGTCGAACGCGCCCCCGCGGCAAAGTATCGAGGTGCGGGCATTCGCGTTCTTTCGTTAACGACAGGAAGGATACCGCAACTGCAAGGCGCCGCCAGCTCCCGAAACAGGCGGAGGTATTTGCCAAGTTTTGACTTCAAGTGCGTGTAAGCGTTCGCCTTCGCCGTCAACTCACCCGCTTTTATAAAGATTCACGTAATTATGCCGAGTAGGCTATTCAGACGATGAAATTCAAGTTAAAAGACCAGAGCGAGCTCCAGATCTCGGAACATGTCCAGTTCTACGCCAGAGCGCTCCGTGCCATCGGGCAGGACCTCAGCAGTTTATTCCCGCATTCGATGGAAATCACAGCAACGGCTATGGATTTTGAGGTGGTCGGACATTATGTGCCTCGAGACCTGGAGAAGCTCGGTCCAAGAGACACGCACTTGCTGGGCAAACTACGACAGAAGCTTTGGGGCGAAACATCCGATGCCGCGGCGCCCGAAAGCCAGGGAGGCCTCGTTCCGTTCAGACGCACCTATACGCCAGCGGATATCGATAGACTGGATGAAGCCTCTTGCAATCAAAGGACCGGTAGAGAGACCGCCCCCGACATCTATAGCCTAGGCGAGATCTTGCGCATGGTAGGCCGCATTATCGATTCGAACGGGAAGCGCTTGCACAAATTGTCGAGAGACAACTATGGCGTGAGATTTGAGTATGAAGATGGTAGCGGCGAGATGCAGAGGCGCGAGGTGAGTAATTTGCAACTTTACAAGCTGCAGCAACAGTATTACGGCGAAAGAGGCGCCTTCATACCCGTCGATCATTGGGAAGGTAGCATTTAAATCCTTCAGCCGTCTCCTATCTTACGTTCGAACCTCTCGTTCCTACCTTCCAAGTAGTCTTCAGTCTTCCCGATCCCCGCGAGGGCGACTGGCGCTCCGGGATCGTAATATCCGGCTCCGAGCTCTGCGGCTACATGGCCATTGTTTTGCGCGGCGGGCGCGCCACGAGTATCAATATGGAAGACGTAAACAGCGCCGTGGCGAAGAGCGTGAACGACAGGTTGTAGCTGCCCGTCGCATCGAACAGGAAGCCGAAGAACGGCGCGCCGCTGGCGGCGAAGAGATGTGAGAATAGGAGGGAGATGCCGCGCACGGTGCCAAGCGATGCGCGGCCGAAGAAATTCGCCCAGATTACCTCGCGAATGATAAAGCTCCCGGCAAGGCCGATCCCATAAAGAACAAAACCAACATAGATGAGTGAAAGCTCAGCACTGGCAGTGGCAAGAACGAGTCCGGCGCCTTGAATCACAAACTGCACGCACGAGACTTTCCTGATGTCGAAGCGGTCCGCGAGCATTCCCCAAATCAAGGTTGTACCAAGTTGCGTTAGGGCAATGGTGCTCATAACGGTCGCGCCAACCAGCGGTGCATGCCCGATGTCGCTGATGAAAGAAAAGATATGCAAATTTAGGCCGGCAATGCCGATGCTGGCGATGCCGAAAGTGAGCACCAGAAGCCAAAAGGACGGCAGTAATAAAACTTCCGATCGGCTCCAACTCGCTTCTTCTATTGACGCTGCTTTAGTCTCGCGCGGCGAAACTCCCGGGTCGGAGAATTCGGGCCGGTCGGGCGCTTGACCGTCTGGTGTGAGCCCAATGTCTTCGGGCTTCCGGCGAATGAACACGAGCGCCGGGACGACCACCAGGAGGGGCGCAATGATCCCGAGAACCGCCCACGTGCCACGCCAACCCACCCGTATGAACAGCCATGCTGCGCACAAAGGAATAATAAGCTTGGCAACCCCGGTGCCGAGGTTTGCGATGGCCATGGCACGACCGCGCTTGCGTACGAACCACTGGGCGATCGTGACATTAATAACGAGCGAGCCGAGCAGTGCTTCGCCGGCGATCACCAGGCTGCAACGCACTACGACAAACTGCCAGAAGCTTTGTACCAGGCTCGAAAGTAGCAAACCTGCGCTTTCCATCAGAACGCCGATTACAAGCAGCCAGCGTCCGCCGTAGCGGTCGACCATCGGGCCGAGCAGCGGCACCAGAAGAGCCGCGACGCCGATTTCCGCCGTGCGGATCAGCGAAAAGGCGCCGCGCGATACGCCGAGCTCTTCGGTAATCGGTTTAAGAAAGATGCTTAGCGTGCTGGAGAATGAAAACGTCCCGGCGATATGGACAAGGATTCCGACCGCGACGATGTACCATCCGTAAAAGATGCGCGGGCGTAACTTAGTGGTCGGGTTCACGCGTCAATAAGGTCAACCTCAGCTGCACTGATCATGTGTACGGACGGCTGATCCACCTTTACGGAATTTGGTTGAGCTGTGTTCCTAGCCCGTTCGAGCGCGGAGCTGCCAGGCCCCGAGCGATGCCTAGCTTATAACCAATTTACGGCAGACAACGCAAAGGACGCAAAGTAAGGAAACGGTCGCAACCGTCGCCGGAAAACAGTCACCGGGGATTTCTGAGTGTATAATGCAAGACTGCACAACAAAGAGGTCGCAATTCTCCGGCAGAAGCGCAAACAGTCAGGATTCGAGACAAACTCAAATAGTATGAAGATCCGAAGCTTAAAACGATTGATCCGGATTGAGTTTTGGATTTGATATTTGGATTCGAGTTTGTTTCGAATTTTTCGAGACGCCGCTCAGGCCACATCGACGGGCAC
>DATACQ010001077.1:0-2002 GCA_036258955.1 Binatia bacterium | reverse complement strand
GTCATCAGCAGGGTGAAAATAGACATGCCTCCCAACACGCGACGCAGTCCTGCCTCCGGCCTAGAAGTGTGAACTACGGAACTCGTTGGATTTGGGTGCATAGTCGTCCTCCGGGCGAGCCTTGCGCAGCGTAAATAATCTGCGGCTGTGTTCGTCGATGCTCAACTGCACGAGCGGAAAGCTGGAATCCGGTTACACGTACCTGAGCACGGACCTTGGGCCGTGATCGATCCCCACGCGCTATCGAGTTTAACGGGGCGGCGCGCGAGCAATTCTTGTATGCTAGCCGCGAGCTTCGGCTCGCCGGGCGCGGGGTGTTGCGCTAGGAAGAGCTCGCGCGAAGTCATGTCGCCTCATGATGTTTATGGTTCTTGAGATGGCGCCAGTCGCCGGGTCCAATCTGTCAGGTTCTGAAGGAGTTGCCGGATGAGCTTTTTCGTTGTCTCATCGGTCAGGTTTCCCTCCGCATCAAACCGCTCCGCGGCATTGCTGATCATCACCTCCGGCTGATTAACCGGAAACATATTTAGAAAAACGAATACCTGTCGCAGATGATATTGTGCCCGCGCCGTCCCGATCGTTCCGATCGAAGCGCCCATGAGCGCCACCGGCTTTCCAGACCACGCACTATCGCCGTAAGGTCTGGATGCCCAGTCGATGGCGTTCTTCAACACGCCGGGGATAGAGTAGTTGTATTCCGGCGTCACGATCAGAATGGCATCCGACTCGCGGATGCGCCGCTTAAATTCGGTGACCTTCGCGGGCGGATTCTGTTCCTCGTCCTGATTGAAGCCGGGTATACCATCGAGCTCAAAGGTGTCGAGCGTAGCGTCTTGGGGCACGTGCTGCATAGCTGCGCGCAGCGCGGCGCGATTGTATGACGCGCGACGAAGACTCCCGGCGATGCCAAGAATGCGAACGGGATTGCTCATGTGTCTTCTCCTCTTGCGGCTCAGATCAGTGTAGGAGTGGGTTTGTGGAGGCAGCATAAAGTTCGTGTTATTTGCGTACAAATCTCCTCTTCCTTTATTAGGTTTTTGCAAGATTCATGTTTGTCGCCGCTTGCGGGGCCATTGGGCCAGCCGCGTTTCCAAGTGAATCTTGCGCCCGGTCGGCGCCAATCCCTAGAACGTCCCTTCGTGCGTGCTATGATACATTTTAAAGGTCGTCACGCGATTGCCGCCGGAAACTGCCAATCGATCTTCGCGTGAAAATCGAGAAAATGCAGCGCGCAGCGCACGATATGAATTGTGCGCGCCGTCGCGATCCGGCGTGAAGCCGATTGGCTGGGCGGGTGATCGAGGAAGCCCGCCTAGCTATCACCTCCACCAGCTCTGCGATTCCTTTGACGCGATTCATCTCTGCTCGCTAAATCAATCTCGTGCTCAATGCGGTTGCCGAGACTTTCGAGACGGGCAAACAGTGGATCCAAGTTAGCGTCGGCGGCCTGCACGCCACCGTGCGCGGCTTGTAGCTCTTCACGAATCTCTCCCGTTGGGTCCCAGTAAACTCCCGTAAACGTATCGTAGGCGATATAGTCCAGCCACTCGTATAAACCTTTCAACCCCAGCAGAACTTCTTTCTGGCCGGTCTCGTAATCTCCTTGACGTGCTAGAGTAAGTCCTAAGTAGAACCTAGCGAAGCTATCATCACTATTGCTCGCCACCGCCCGCTCCAGCGCCCGATGGGCCTCCGGATATTTCTTTGCATCGTAGTAGGCGCGCCCCAAATAAGTCCAGGCACCTTCCCGGAGCTGCGAGTATCGTATATTGCCATTCAGTGCCGTTACCTGCGTGAAATGAGCCACGGCTGCCTCAGGCATGCCACCGAGCAATGCGACTCGCCCTCGATGAAGTTCGGTGGAAGTTTGGAAAGCAGTGCAGCCAATCAGCGAAACCAGGATCGAAAGGAACCCTAAACGTATAAATCTATTCATTCGTATCCTCCTGTACAAAACCGGATTCACGGATTGGCGTCGGTGAAGCAGACTTAAAGATCCGGG
>DATACQ010001076.1:0-3536 GCA_036258955.1 Binatia bacterium | reverse complement strand
ACTACGACTCCGATCACGAGCGCCATACCCAGAATCAAAGCGGGTCCGAGAATGGAGGTGAGCCTTTTTGTGGCTCGCTTCACTTCCTGATCATAATGCTCGGCGACGTTAGCGAGCATGCTTTCCAACCTACCAGTCTCCTCGCCGACCGATATCATGTTCAACGCCAGCGGCGGAAACAGGCCGCTCTCACCGAGCGGCCGAGCCATGCCCTTGCCTTCCCGAACTCGCAATTGTACCTGGCTGATGGCATTTGCCAGTAACTGGTTGCCAATGACTCCCTGGACAGTACCAAGCGCTTGCAGCAGCGGCACGCCGCCCTTCAGCAACGAAGACAACGTGCGCGCGAACCGGGAAGTTTCAAACTTGCGCACGAGATCACCAACGAGCCAAACGCGCAAACAGAAGCGATCCCACTCCGTCTTGCCCGTCGGGCTTGCCAAATAGCGAGCGCCACCGGCAACACCGAGGACAATCAAGATGAGCAAAACCCAACCGTAGTCTGTCAAGAACTCGCTCGAATTGAGCACCATGCGCGTGATCCAGGGCAGCGCTTGGCCAACGTCTTTAAACATCGATGCGAAGCGCGGAATCACGTAGACAAAAAGCACGATCAGCGAGAGTCCCGCGACCAAGGTCAAAATAACCGGGTAAATCAACGCCGACTTAACTTCCTCCTTGAGCGCCAGCGAGTTCTCTAGATATTCGACGAGGTAACGCAACGTGCTGTCTAGAATACCTCCGGTTTCGCCGGCCCGTATCATGTTGACGTAAAGTTTGGGAAAAACATCCGGATGCTCGCCCATGGCCCCGGCGAGCGAATTACCGGCGCGAACCGCCTCCAGCAAAGTACGCATAACGTGAGTAAATTCTTTTCCTTCGAGCAAGCCGCCAAGGATCGAGAGACTGCGGTCCAAAGGCAAGCCGGCGGCCAGAAGAGTCTCCAACTCTTGGGTGAACTGCAGTAGCTGCCGTTGACTGACGCGGCTGCCCGTAACCAGCGGCAAGCGAAACTCTCGGGTTTTGCCCGCTCCGCTGCGTGGCAGCGTGATCTTTAAAGGCACACAACCCATTTCGTGGAGACGCGCCACCACGCTCTGCTCCACCTCGGCTTCCATAACGCCTTCGAGGATCTTGCCGCCGCGATCAGCCGCGCGGTATTGGAAAAAAGCCATGATTGCAACTGTTGCGGATTTTAGGTTTTGGAATTTTGCATTGCCCGAGCAAGAACACAGGCCCTTTTTTAGGAGACAATGATCGATGGCAGCCCCGGACGTTATCCCCTCGATTCCGAATCCAACTCCGTAAGACCAAATCGTTAGCCTTCCTCGCGGGTAACACGGACCACCTCTGCCAGAGTCGTGACGCCCTGATAAACCTTATCCCAGCCGTCTTCGCGCAATAAGCGCATGCCGTGCTGCATGGCCAGGCTGCGGATGGAGCCCGCATCGGCGCGCTTCACAATCACCTGGCAAATTTCAGCCGTCACCGGCAACAGTTCAAAAATTCCGATACGCCCGAGATAGCCGGTGCCGCTGCAGAACTGGCACCCCACCGTTTCCCAGGTGCTCTGTTCACTGGACCAGATATTGGCTGCCCAATCGGAATCGCGATTCGCCAAGCCGGCGAACGGGACTTCTTTGCGGCACTTGTGACAAAGGCGGCGCACCAGGCGCTGGGCCACCACGCCCAGGAGGGAAGATGCCAGGAGGTAATCCTGCACGCCCATCTCCAGCAATCTGGAGATAGCTCCCGCCGCGTCATTGGTGTGCAGTGTCGAAAAGACCAGATGGCCCGTCAATGCCGCTTGCACGGCAATCTCGGCTGTCTCAGCATCGCGAATCTCACCAACCATGATGATGTCGGGATCTTGACGCACGATAGAACGGAGCCCGTTCGCAAAAGTAAGGCCGATCTGTGGTTTGACCTGAATCTGATTGACACCGGCCAACTGATACTCTATCGGATCTTCGATGGTGATGATTTTCTTTCCGGGATCATTGATCTTCTGTAGCGCGCCGTAGAGCGTCGTCGTTTTGCCGCTGCCGGTGGGGCCGGTTACCAGAACCATACCGTGCGGCTTGGCAATCATGGCGTTGAACTGTTGCAGCAGCGCCGGTGGGAAGCCGAGAGCGTCAAGCTCGGTGAAAATATGCGAGCGTTCCAATAGCCGGATGACGACGCTCTCGCCATACAAAGTCGGCACTGTTGCGATGCGCAGATCCACGTCTTTGCCCGCCAGTCTGATCTTGATGCGGCCGTCCTGCGGCAGCCGGCGTTCGGCGATATTGAGCTGGGCGAGAATTTTAAGGCGCGAAACCACCGCCGCTTTGAGCTGCTTTGGCGGCGCTTCGACCTCGTGCAGTATGCCGTCGATCCGGTAACGAATTTTCAGCTGGCTCTCAAATGGCTCGATGTGCACATCCGAAGCGCGGCTTTCCAGGGCGCGCACCAAGATTTGATTCACCAGGCGAATGACCGGAACTTCCGAGGCCATGTCGCGTAAATGCGCTACGTCCTCGTCGTCCACCGCGCCCTCGATTTCGCGCGCCCCGGACGCCTGCGCCGTGTCCGTTGCCGCCGCGGCGCCAAACAGCGCCTCGATGCGTGTGGTAATTTCTTTCTCCTTCGCTAGCACCGGTTTCACGCGGACGCCCGCTGCCAATTCCAAGGCGTGGAGCCGAGACAACTCGAGCGGATCATTGGTGGCAACAAGCAGCTCCCGCCCATCCATCTTAACCGGTACGATGCGCGCCGATCGAAGAAATTCCGCTACGCTCAAGTCGAATTCCAGCGGCAGCGGGCTGAGCGGTTCATCCTTGAGCGAACAGAGGGGCAGATTAAAAAAATCGCGGAGCACCGGTAACAAGTCATCTTCGGATAAAAAGCCCAATTCCACCACGAGCCGGGTCAGCGGCGCCTGTTGTTCCTGCTGCAATCTGATGACGCGCTCCATCTCTTCGCCGGATAAGAGTTTGCGTTCGACCAGCTTCTCCGCAAGGTTGGCGTAGGGTTGCATCATCTAAACCGTTAATGCTGTAAAGGATCGAACACAACGACGCTGCGGCAGAGCGTAGCGCGCAAGCCGCCCGCCGAGAGCGATTTCAAATTCGACGTTAGGATCAGACCTTCGGCTGTGCTCGGCCGTAGCGGTCTTCGAGGCGCACGACATCTTCCAGCTCGGGAGTCGACACTTCCAGCACATCGCAGTCCTCGACGGCCGTCATCCGGTGTTTCATCCCGGGGCTGATATGCAGGCAATCTCCCGGCTTCAAGTTTACTCTGCTGCACTGCCCATTCACTTCCAGATCCATGTCCATCGTGCCGGCCAGCAAACGAATGGTCTCGTCCTTCACGCGATGGTACTGATAGCTCAGCGATTCGCCTGAGTTAATGTGCAGAATTTTTCCCACATAACGGTCTGTGCGAGCCCAAAGAAGTTCGTAGCCCCAGGGCTTGTCGATAATTGTCCCCTGCGTGAGTAAAGTCATACCCCTTCTCCTGAAGGCCGCATGTTAACAGATTCTCTCCCGAGG
>DATACQ010001075.1:0-2075 GCA_036258955.1 Binatia bacterium | reverse complement strand
GAAAGGACGCGAAGCGATTGGCTGAACGCGCCACCGGGCGTGAGATGAGCGCGGGCGAAGTCTCGAATTATTGGTTTGGCAGATCGTTGGACTATATTCAGTCGAATCCCGCAAGCTGGGTCGCTTTAATGGCGAAGAAATGGCTCATGGTCTGGAATGCCCGCGAGATCGAGGACTCCGACGATTTCTACATCTATCGCCAATGGTCCTCGTTATTAGGTCTCCTCGGTTCGCTCGCGCACTTCGGGATGTTGGCCCCGTTCGCGGCAGTCGGTTTATGGCTTACCCGTCAGCAGTGGCGGCGCGTTTGGCTGCTCTACGCCACAATCTTTGCTTTGGCTGCGACTGTGGCAACCTTTTATGTCTTCGGCCGCTATCGTTACCCGCTGGTACCGGTGCTCGCGCTGTTTGCCGGCGCGGCGATCGCTGAACTTTGCCGGATTTACAAAGAGCGAAGGTGGCAAGCTGCCTCTGTGGCGTTGCTGGTCTTTATCATCGCCGCAGTCCTCGTGAACTGGCCGATGTATGGGCTCAGAGGTCCAGGACCAGGGGGTTATAACAATTTGGCCAATGCTTTCTACAAGCAGGGGAAAGTCGATGATGCGGTGAAGGCTGCGCTTAAAGCAGTTGAGGTAGAACCCGGATATGGAGTTGCGCATTACAATTTGGGCAACCTCTATGCTGGACAAGGCAAGTACGATCTGGCGCGGCGTCACTTTGAAGAAGCTTTGCGCATTTATCCAAACTTCGCTGATGCTGAAGCTAACCTCGGACAGCTTCTTGCGGAGCGAGGCGACGTGGACGCCGGCATCAAACATTTCCGCCGCGCTATCGAAGTCGATCCATCGGTGGTCCGCGCGCACGTCAATTTGGGAGTTGTTCTTGCTACGCAGGGTCGAGCGGAAGAGGCGGTAGTTCCTCTCGAGGAGGCGGTTCGTTTAGCGCCGGATTCGGCTGAATATCATTATTATCTCGGCAGTGTTTACGCCGAAGTCGGCCGTTTTGATCGCGCTGAGCGCGCTTTCAAAGATTCCTTACGTATCCGGAACGACTTCGTTCCCGCCCACGAGAGCCTGGCGCGTTTGTACGCTGCCCAAGGAAAAACAGCCCGCGCGGTTGATCATTACCAGGAGGCGCTTCGGATCATGAAGCGCACTGGCGGCTAACGTTTGATGCTCAGAGTCAATTCTCTCGGTGGCTTGATGATTTTTATAAACGGGATCGGGTCGTCGAGCAGCTTGTGGGGAACGATGCACGCTTCGGGAGTTGCCGTGAGCCCATCGGTCCAATGGTACTTTAGGATGATTTCATCGCCGCTGACTTCACTAAGCTCGATCCGATTCAGCTCGGCTTTCAGTTTACCTGATCCTTGGAGAAACCATGTAAACGGCTGGTCAACCGTCATCAGATGGACCGGACCAATGCGCTGTTTGATTTTGACGAGTCCCGGAATCGCCTGCAAACGCTGAATCGATGCCGGGTGAAACGAGACCACCGCGCCGACGTTATAAAACCGGAAGTAGTTCCTAAGTTCGTCGTCGGTTAGCCGGTGGACCTCTTTCTTGAAGAGTTTGCCGGAATGAAACTCGGCGAAATGGTGGCGGTCATTGTAGAGATTAATCGGGCCGCCGATCAGCTCCCGACCCGTCCGATGCGGGACAAATGCCGATAAGTACATACCGTCGTAGACGAACCCGGTCTCGTCTCCCGACTCTTCGAACAAGACTCGTGCATTTACGGGGGTCTCTGTTTGGATCCAGTTCATGATCGCACGAATCTCCGGGCTAATTTGCGTGCGCGGTAGCATTCGCCCGCCAGCCTCGCTCGTAATCACGTTGACGAACAAAGCCGCGGTGCCCAACGCCCATGCCGTCGGTACGATATAGGAACCGCGCGGGCGCTCCGCCAGCCAACGAGCGGACGTGTAAGCGGCGGGAAAAACCAGAACGAGATCGAAGGCGACTTTAAAGCGCAAGGGCTGCCAGGCCTTGACCACCGGAAACAGAGAACCAAAGTAGCTTACTAGAAAGAGCGTCGCCGCTGTTGCAGCCAACATCAAGCCCAAACCCCTTTGT
>DATACQ010001074.1:0-1637 GCA_036258955.1 Binatia bacterium | reverse complement strand
TGAGCGAACCCGACGCTTACCAGGTTTGGCATTCCTCACAGTCGGCCAACAAAGGCTCCAATCACATCAGCTACAAAAATGCTCGGGTCGATCGGATTCTCGAGCAGTATCGTCGCGAGTTCGATCCACAGAAAAGAATCGCGCTTTACCGCGAGTTTCAACAAATTTTGAGCGATGAACAGCCCTATACGTTCTTGTTTGTGAACAAGTCGGTGGCCGCAGTCCAGCGACGCATCCGCGGCGTCGAAGTGTTTCCCGGCGGCATCCGGGCTATCGATTGGTGGGTACCCGTGTCAGCCCGCAGATACGGTCAAGAGCCTAGTTCAAGGATAACCGGATGATCCATCAAAGAGGAAACTCACCACATGGCGCCGTCCCGAGGTAAGCATCCGGTGAACTGGGCTCAAGATCTTCAAGCCGCTCGAGACGTTTGCAATCATCTGAAGCCCAGTCCCGCCTGCTGTGATCAGCCGGGCTGGCACCGCGGCGGCTGAGGGTTACCTTGCGCCCCGCCAGGAACAAGACAGGCTAGTTTACAGTGATTGCATCTTACGCTCTGCGCCGGCTGCTGTTGATGATTCCCACGTTTCTGGGGATCACATTGATCGGCTTTTTGATCATGAGAATGGCTCCCGGGGATCCTGCGGAGCTGCGCGCCGCCGGAGGCTTGGCCGGCGCGGGCGGCGCCGGCATATCGCTGGAGAAACAGGCTTCGGTCGATGAAGCGATTGCCCAGTGGCGAAAACAATACGGGCTGGATCGGCCGCTGCACGTGCAGTATGCCATTTGGCTCAGAAACCTGGTGACCTTAGAATTTGGCGAGTCGTTTAAGGACAACCAGCCGGTTTGGAATAAAATAGCCGAGCGACTGCCAATCACCATCAAGCTCAACATCCTCTCGATTCTGCTGGTCTATATGGTAGCGATCCCCCTTGGCGTCTACTCCTCGACACATCCCAACACCCCCGGCGATCAACTTACCACGGTCGCCGCATTCGTTCTTTTTGCCGTTCCGACGGTTTGGGCCGCGACCATGGCTCTGGTTTTCATCTGCGGCGGCGATTTCTTGTATCTCTTTCCCCCCGGCGGTTTGTCGTCGGTTGATTATGATCCGAGCTGGCCCCTCTGGAGAAAACTCAAAGATCAAGCATGGCACTTGTTTCTGCCGGTGGTCTTGCTTTCGTACGGCGGCTTTGCCGGCCTTTCGCGTTATATGAGAGCGAGCATGCTCGAAGTGCTGGCGCAGGACTATGTTCAGGTAGCCAGAGCCAAGGGACTTTCGGAGCGGCTCGTGATCTTGAAACATGCCTTTCGCAACTCGCTGATCCCGCTCGTGACGATGCTGGCCGGGTTGTTGCCGGCGCTGATCGGCGGCAGCGTAATCATCGAAACCATCTTTTCCATTCCCGGCTTGGGGCAACTCGGCTATGAATCTGTGCGGGCGCGCGATTATGCGACTGTCATGGCTCTTTACGGCGTAAGCGCGGTGCTGACCCTGATCGGGATCCTGATTTCAGATATCCTCTTGTCGGTTGTCGACCCGCGCATCGCCTTTGGCCGTAGGCAAGGATGAACTTCACCCCCAGCGAAGACGCAGTGATCCGATCAGCGGAGCGCGATGAGCGCTCGGACGCAGC
>DATACQ010001073.1:0-3585 GCA_036258955.1 Binatia bacterium | reverse complement strand
CCAGCGGCCAGACGACCAGTTGAAAGCCAAGATCGAGTAGCTCTTTCGGGCCCATGAGCGGCGTAACCCCACGTTCCAGCATATTGGCGACCAATGGGCCTGGCACCTGGCGGGCAATTTCTTTCATTTCTTCTTTGCTCTGCGGCGCTTCGATGAAGACGGCATCGGCGCCGGCTTCTTTAAACGCGATGCCGCGCGTGATTGCTTCGCTGAGGCCTAGGCCCTGACGCGAATCGGTGCGCGCGACGATGAAGAAGTTTCCATTCTTACGTGCATCGATGGCGGCACGGAGCTTGTTGAGTTGCTCGTCGAGAGCAATGACCTGTTTGCCTCTCATGTGGCCGCAGCGTTTGGGCCAAACCTGATCCTCGAGAAACATTCCGGCGGCGCCGCAGCGAATCAGCTCTTCTACCGTTCTGATTACATTGATTGCGTTGCCGTAGCCGGTATCCGCGTCCACAATCACCGGAACGTCTACCACAGGAGAGATTCGGCGCGCGGCTGCGATGACTTCGGTCTGGGTAAGGAGCCCGAAATCGGGTTCGCCAAGCAGGGTCGCAGAGAGACTGTAGCCTGTGATGAAGATAACTTCGAAACCAGCCCGCGCGGCGATCTTGGCGCTCAGGGCATCGTAGACGCCGGGCATGATAAGCTGGCCGTCCCGATCGAGTACCTGACGAACGGAGAATGGATTTGGCATATAGTTTCCTGGATGTGAGAACTTGAATTCAGGCCAAAGGTGAGAATCACGCGATCCGAACGCAGGGCTTCCAACTACACGGGACTAACGTCTGGGGCCGCCGCGGCCGAATCCGCCCCGATGGGTTGAAGGCTCAGGCTTTGGCGAAGCGCGCAAAAGTTTGGCGACCTTGAGATCTAAGATATCATCCCCGTAGCGCGACTTGTCCAGATGGTCAGAGCGAGCTTTGATCTTCTGGCGAATCTGATGTCGCTTCACCATATCGGTTTTCGCGCGCTTCAGATCATCGAGGTCGAGGATCAGACTGCCGTCGTGGCCGCGCAAATTCAGATGAAGGCTGAAACGCGAGCCTTCACCCTCATGAGCGGAATAATCGATCCGTTTGTCAATGCTGCGGACGATGTCGCGCAGGAGTAACTCTTCTTCTTGATTGACGCCTTTTCCAAACATGCCTGCTCCTTTGGGCTGAACTTACAGAGATGGAAATCTACGCCAATCCCCGTTGAAGATCAACGCCGGAGCGTGGGATCGGGGCGCCTGCTAAGAATGGCTGGCGGTGTTGATGAACAGTTCTTCCAACGACAGATCGCGGCCGATGAGCCCTTGTTCGCGCGAGTACTGCATCAAAGTCTGAAGCGCTTTCCGATTGCTTTCGCCCAGGCCGTACACCCACGGGTCCTTCCCAAGAAGCTCTTCTTGTTCCTCCCAAAAATGGCGAAACCACGCCAGTGGCACGATCCGGGGGTTCTCCATGCGCCTGTAAGCGGCGTTTTTTGCCTCCTCAAAGGCTTGCATCAAATTGATGGGCACCCAGGGATGCTTATCGACAATTTGCTGCCTGATCGCGGTTGTGTGCATAATGGGGAAAATGCCGGTGCGCTTGTAATAATCGATCTCAAGCTCCCGATAGTTGGGAAACAGCCGCGTCACTTGCGGGTCTTTATCGAGGATCGGTTGAATCACTTCTGGGTGAATCAATGCGTCGAGCTCACCATTGATGAGCATTCTCTCGACGTTCTTACCCGGCGCGATACGCTGGATGCGTAGATCACCTGGAGGCGCCCAATCGACCTCTTCCTCATCCTGCTTGAACCAATTAACGGCGCGATGCGGCAAACCGTGCTCATGTTCCAGGATTCCGCGAATCCAAAGATTGGCGGTTGCTTGGAAATTCCGCAGCCCGATATTCTTGCCGATTAAGTCGGCGGGTTTTTTTATGCCCTTGGAGGCGTTGAGAAAAACGAAGCCGTGGCGGAAGCGGCGGTGCAGGAAAACGGGAATGGCAACAAAAGGCAATCCTGTAAATTTGGCCATCAAATAGTTCGACATGGACAGCTCGGCGACATCAAACTCGCGGTTGCGCAGCATGCGCCAGTGGCGAACATCGGAGGTCATGTCAGTCAAGACGGTGAGCTGGATGCCGTCGGGCTGAACCGTTCCTTCTTTCAGGGCGCGCACTATTTCGTAGTCGCCGGTCGCCAGAGTAAGATGAAGCTTTTTGCTCATGCCGTCTATCTAGCACGGGCGAGTAGCGTTGCCAAATCTGCGGCAGTCACTCAATGACTCCGTATGGAGTCTCCGTCAGAAGCTCTAGATTCAAAAAAGGAGTAACTCATGATGAGAATGCGCTCAGCGTTGCTATTGGTTGTCATATTGTTTCTCATGGCCGTGGCTCCGCTGCCGGCGCTTGCCCAAGCCCCCGTGCGGATCAATTGGACAGCGGTTACCGGCGCTCAGAGCGGCATGTTTATGGCGCAGCAAGAAGGCTTGTTCAAGAAGCAGGGCTTGGAAGTCGAGTTGATCCACATTCCATCCAGTTCCCGTGGCATTCAGGCGATTCTAGCCGGCGAGATCGCCTTTTCTTTCATGGACGGCTCCAATGCCGCACAGGCTAATTTGAAAGGAGCCAATCTGGCGCTTGTGGCCGGCGCGACAAACCGACAGGTGTTTTCTCTAATGGCGAAGCCTGAGTTCAAACGAATCATCGATCTCAGAGGCAAGAAGATCGGCATCACCCGCGTCGGTTCCTCGACCCATACCTCGGCGCTGTTTGCGCTTAGTTCAGCCGGCTTGAGAACCAATGACTATCAGCTGCTGCCGCTGCTCGAGGTCCCCAATATTTACACCGCGCTTGCAGCCGGCCAGATCGATGCGGGAGTGATGTCGCCACCCACCAACGCGCGGGCAAAGAGATCGGGGTTTTTGGAGCTGATGAACGTGGCCAAAGAAGGTCCGGAGTTTGTTTCGGTGGCGGTGGGCACCAGTCGTTCTTACATCAAGGCCAATGAAGACGTCGTCCGACGAGTCGTGCGCGCCTACGCCGAGGGCGTACAGATGTTCAAATCCAACAAAGCCGCTGCTCTGAGAATGATCCAGAAGCAACTGAAGGTCAGCGACCCGGAGATTCAGGAAGATACTTATACACAGTTTCGCGACTACTTAGAGTATCCGCCCTACGTCAGCCGCAAAGGCATGGAAGCCGTCCTGGCCGAGATAGCGGACAAAGATCCGGCGGCAAAAAAGGTCAGGCCGGAAGATTTTCTCGAGATGCGCTTTGTAATGGAGTTGGATAAAAAGTCTGGCAAGTAACAGCCGGAACCTCAGCCGGTATCCTTCATTGGCGCTCATTCCGCAATTTCTTGGCGCGGCGCACAAAATATTCCCACATCGACTCCAGCCGGTGCGGCGTATAGATCTGCTCGTACTTGACAGCGGACTCCTCATCGCTGGTCCAGGAAGGATCCCCAGCTGCGGCGGCCATTAGTTGAATGCGCGCTGCCTTTTCCAAGAACACTGCATAAAGTGTGGCTACCTCAATGGACTCGCCCACCACCGTGGAGCCGTGATTTTTCATTAACAGGCCACGGCATTGGCCCAGGCTTTTG
>DATACQ010001072.1:0-3452 GCA_036258955.1 Binatia bacterium | reverse complement strand
AGCTGACGAGGCGCTCAAAGACATCTCGGAACCATCCGAGCCCAATCGGTGAAATTCCCCACCGAGTTGAACAGATAACCCTTTCAGGGGCGCCCGCGGCGCCCCTGAAAACCGTTTTCGCCCAATTACTTGCGTTGTGATGGCACCAGTGAAAGACTTCTCTTGCGGTGTTCAAGGGATGGCGGGGGAATTGTCGTGCTGGTCAGGCCCGGCGCGCTCCAGCAACTCGCGCACCTCGTCATCGGTTGTTTGCGAAAAATCCGCATACCACGCGCCGACAGCCATGAACGGTTCGGGAGTTACTGCGCAGATGACTTCATCGACCTCTTCCTGCAGTTCTTCGCAGGTTTCTCGCGCGGCTACAGGCACTGCAACAACGACCTTGGCCGGCTGCATTTGCCGAATCGCAGCCGCAGCCGCACGCATGGTCGAGCCTGTCGCCAGTCCGTCATCGACTAAAATAACCGTGCGCCCTCGGACGTTCGGCTCGGGCCGATCCTGCCGGTAGAGACGTTCGCGACGTTGCAGCTCTTCGTTTTCTCGCTGCGCAACTGCATCGATGACAGGTTCGGGTATCTCCATTTGGTTCGTGACCTCTTGGTTCAACACCCGCACACCGCCGGTTGCAATCGCTCCCATAGCGAGTTCTTCATAGCCGGGAACTCCGAGTTTGCGTACCAGGAAAACGTCTAAAGGGGCGTGGAGCGCGCGCGCGACTTCGTATCCAACGGGCACGCCGCCGCGAGGCAACGCAAGCACGATCAGGTCCGGGCTATCCGCATAAGCCGCTAATTTCTCCGCAAGCTTCTCGCCTGCTTCTCTCCGCGTGGCAAAAGCTCTAACCATTTCTCCTCCGCGGAAAAGTTTTACGAGCTCGATACGAACGTTCGCCACACTGACCCGGAGTCTACGTGTTCCAAATTTTCATTGCTCGTTACGTAAACTCAAGAGCCTAGTACATTGCCTGCAATCTCGCGGGCCCGGCGCGAGCGCTTGTTGCGTTGCGGCCCCCGAGAGGACCCGCGCGCTGATATGGACCTGCACTTCTTCGCTGGATAACGTTGCCCCGTTTCAATGTGTATACGCAGCTTCATCTTTGCGCGCCGCATCATGAGGAGGTATCCCGGTTTCAATCATTGTCTTCATGCGCGCTAAGTCTTGATCCATTTCGGTTTTGGGATCGGCGCCAAACAGAGTCGCTACTGCATGTCCGACTGCCCCCGCCACAGGGTTGTAGGACATCCGGATGTCCAGACGAGTCCCACCCTGAGGGTTACTTTGGAAGCGGACGATCCCGGTGTGCTGGATTGCAGACTCCGGTGTTGTCTCCCATCCGAGGGCTTCGTTAGGAGCGTACTGCGTAACCACAGCGTCCCATTCGACGGGTGTTCCCGCAGGACCTGCTACAACCCAATGCGACCGATTTGCACCCGTGCTTCTTACATCGCGTACGTTCGACATGAACCGCGGAAAATTCTGGTAATTCGACCAGAAAGCAAAAACTTTCTCGACGGGCGCCGCGATGTTAATGATCTTGTGCACTGTGACTGCGTTTCGCCCCGCCCCGGCGCCGATTAGCCGTTTGAACTCGATGTTAGTCAGCGCCCGCGCGGCGATAGCGGCGCCGAAGGTTGCAACTGCCGATCCAAGAACGTTTAGCTGTCTCGCGCCCCATAAAGCGGTAGCGGCGCCAAATGTGCCGGCAATAAAGCGGGTCGCCGGTGACCAGTTGGTCTGCATGATATCAAGCGCTTGGCCGCCTTTGCGCTGTCCCGGTTCTCCTTGCAGCCCGGGAATGGACTCCCCACTCTCGTGCACCTCGAGCTGGTTCTCGATATTTTTGACTCCGCGTACTGACCATATTCGTTCAAGCAGGCCGTCAATCTCGCGAGCCAGTACAGGCCCGCTCACGGTAATGCGCCCGTTTTCCGCCTTTACATTGATGGAACCTGGATGGCTGACCAGCGCTCCGAGTTTTGAGCGGACGCGCTGCTCCAAGACGTCGTCGCTCACATCCCGCTCGGGGATCAAATTCCTTGTTTCAGCCGCTAATCCTAAAACTCGGTTTTTAAGATCGCGCGACGTTAGGTCGATGGCGTCCAGTGTCTTGTGTCCAAAGCGTCGCAATTTATCCCGCACGAGGGCGCGCCGCCGCCGACCCATCTGGGGATCGAGGATATAAAATAGCACGGCACCCAGGCCGAAAGAGCCAATCCAGCCCAAACGATTGTTCTTCATAAATCCCTCCTCTAATCTCAGCCAGTTTTGAGAAGACGCACTGTTAAAAACGCAAGCGAGATGCCAATAGGCACCCGAATCTGACCCCTTGAAGTGCTGTGATCTGTTGGGGTGGCCCGAATCGGGGACACTGGTATTCGCGCTCACGTATCAATTTTGCGTCTCCAGGGCGCGAAGCACGAAACAGCGATGAGTGTCTATTTGCGTGGCTGCGGCGCGCCAGACATCAAGATTCTATTCCTGGTATAGATGTTGCTCTATCCGCATAAGTAAGTGATCAGGGTTCGTCCCAAGCGCAAGAAGCAAAAATCGCGGTAATGCTTCAAAATCCCCGTTACGTTTTAAATAACGATAACAGTAAGAAAAGGTGGTGAGACAACTGTCAATCCGTGAAGTGCCGGTGACCCTGAAATCGGACGACGTCAGCCTCGAAGGTCACCTGGCGATGCCGACCGCGCCACAAGGGGTCGTTATCTTCGCCCATGGAAGCGGCAGCAGCCGGCACAGCCCTCGGAATCGTTCGGTCGCCCGGCGACTCAACGAAAGTCATCTCATCACGCTGCTGTTCGATCTGCTTACGGAGGCAGAACAAGCAAGAGATCAAGCCGCCGGTCAATTTCGATTCGATATTGACCTGCTGGCGCGGCGGCTTGCAGACGCGGTGGATTCGATGGCACTCGGGCGTGAAACCGCGGACATGAAAATCGGTCTGTTTGGCGCCAGCACGGGGGCAGCTGCAGCTCTGATCACGGCGGCGGAGCGCAGTGAACAAGTAGCCGCGGTCGTATCCCGCGGCGGAAGGCCTGATCTGGCCTGGGAGGTACTGAGCGAAGTAAAGGCTCCAACGCTATTGATTGTTGGAGAGTTGGACCCCGCGGTGATCGAGCTCAACCGGCGCGCCTACGAGCGGCTCAAGACAGAAAAGCGCTTCCATATCGTCCGCGGCGCAACCCATCTTTTCGAGGAGCCCGGCACTTTGGATACGGTTGCCGGTTTAGCCGCTCAATGGTTCGCGCATCATCTAGCCCCAAAAGCCGCAATGGGTGGCTCACAAAGACGAAATACCGCCGACGGTTGAGAGCGGCTACTGGGGGTCCCCGGTGACGCTCCTTCATGGGCGGAACGGGCACAGCAACGTCTAACCTAAGATCAAAAGCGTGATATCTACTGTGAATCCGAGTCACAATCCTATTTAGTGACACGGGGCGCATGTG
>DATACQ010001071.1:0-1768 GCA_036258955.1 Binatia bacterium | reverse complement strand
CGCAAGTCTCAGGTCCAAGAGCGTCCGTGCCAGCGCTTTGGGAAAGCCAGGCGTCTGAGAAACCGGCGAGAAGTATTGAAGCGCGGCATCAGCGCGCGCCTCGAATGCCGCCCGCGTCGCCACGGCTTCATGCCCTAAGCTGGTGGCGGGAGCGCGCTCCTGAACGGACAATTCCAGTATCGCCAGCCGCGCGGCGAGCTGCGTGAAAGAGAGCCGATGCAGCCTAAAGGTCGCGCCCCTCTCGATCGAAATTGCGCGCGCGAGATCATCGACGGAACCGCGGCTCGCGCCAAGAAGCAGCAGCTCGTCGCCGGCCTTGAACTGACCGAGAAAGCGCCGCCCCTCGTGCAGGCGCGCCGCGGCAGAGCCGGATTGAACAGCCGCTATAGTATGGCTACCCGGCATCACTCACTTTCTTTGGCAAGAATATTTTCCCGCAAGGCGCAAAGGCTCCAAGGCAAAAAAGACAAAATGGTTATCCGAACCGTTGGGACTTTGCGCCTTGGCGGACAAACATCCGGAATCGCCATCAAACATTCCCGTACATCGGTCTGCGATCGCGCAGCGCCAGCCAACCGCGAGCGATCCGGTAAATGGCCCAGAGGCCGGCGGCGAATAAGACGACGATCGCCAACGGAATGCCCAAGATGGTGATAAACAACACCGCGGCGACAAGGACCCAGAGCAGCGAGAACCAGAACGTCCGGATTTGCCAGCGAAAGTGGGACTCGATGTACGTGCCGCTCGCGTCTGCTCGCTTAAGGTAGTTGATGACCACCGCAATGATCGATGGTATACCAAAGACGAACGCACCTACAATCGTCGCTGCGGTCAGGATGCCGATAAGCAGGCTCAGGCTGTGCAGTGCATACACCAGGTGTGCCACGTTGAGCAGCGATGGCGGCGGCTCCGTGGAGACTACAACATTATCATCCATGAGAGTTGTGTTAGCGGATCATGCCGCAATTCGGCGTTCAAGCTTCTGATACGGATGGTAGCTCATCGTCGAGAACACGGCCATATTCGCTTACCCCGCTCGGGCTCTTATTCTTCTTCGCCTTCGCCCCGCGCTCCGCTCTCCATCATCTCGTCAAAATCCTCCGGGAGCTCCTCGCCGGTTTCGTCGGCCATGCTCCGGCCCATTTCTTTGGCCCAGCGCGCCATTGCTTTGGGATCGTCCATGTCGCCCAGCTTGCTCGGGTCGGCAAGGTCTTCGAGCGAGGATTCCTTGGATCGCACCCGTGCCACCCGGGAAATGAGCTTGCGCAGTTTCTCTCCGCCGCAGCGCGTGCAACGGGGCTCTCCCGAATCCGCAACAACTCCCACGAGAAACGAAAAAGGCTTGTTACAGTTTAGACAGAGGTATTCGTAAATCGGCATGTTCCCTCCCGCGCGCTAAGAGTGATTCCATCAATATCATAGGGATCGACCCTTTTCTTCCGGCGAACCATCGATCCCAGAAAGAATGAACGACGAAGGCCAGGCGAAAAATCGAATCCGCAGCCGCAATCGACGTTCCTTCATCCCTCATCCTTCATCCTTTGCGGTACTACGGCTGTGCCTGATGAGCTCCGCGCGCCCACCAAACTTTTCACTTTCAGCGGGAGCGACCAAAATTCTTTTGAGAGGTTGTGAGTCGGCGCCCCTGATGACCAGCATACGTTCCATCTGTTGCCGATTCAGAACCAGATCGATCAATGTCGTCGTATTGGGATGCAGGAAGGATACCTTGTACTCTTTCTCCGGATCATAGACCTCGAACCTTTGC
>DATACQ010001070.1:0-5588 GCA_036258955.1 Binatia bacterium | reverse complement strand
ATGGCCTTATCAATGAGTGCGGCCGCATGATCGCCGAGCGGAAAACCAAAGAAGGATGGTTCGATCTATCGACTTTGAAGGAGCCATACCGTCTCGAAGGCAAAAAGACCATGGGCTATGAGATCGCCGAACAACTACACTGGCACCTTCCGGATGTCATAATCTATCCAACCGGCGGCGGTACCGGGCTAGTCGGGATGTGGAAAGCGTTTTCAGAACTCGAAGAACTTGGCTGGATCGGAAAGGCGCGGCCGCGGATGGTATCGGTTCAGTCCAGCGGTTGCGCGCCCATAGTCCAGGCGTTTGCGCAAAATAGAACAAGCGCCGAACCGTGGCAAGATGCACAAACGATCGCTTCCGGATTACGTGTGCCGCAGGCAGTTGGCGACTTCTTGATCTTGCAAACCATTCGCGAGAGCCGCGGCACGGCCTTGAGCGCAACCGACGATGAACTGCTGGCGGAAATCGCTAGACTCGGGAAAACAGAAGGTGTCTTTTTTTGCCCTGAAGGTGCGGCCTGCGTAGCAGCGCTGCGTCGTCTGATCACAAGTGAGTGGATCAAGCCGCACGACACAGTTTTGGTTTTCAACACCGCCTCGGGTTTGAAGTATCTTGATGTCGTTCAGAAGGGCTCTTCCAGCAATCTCTACTCCTAGAAGTCTGATCTATTTGACGAAGCCTACGGTCGCGGCGGCAAAGCTTCAGCGCCCGATAGCTTGTTGAATAGTTCGATCGTTTCTCGGTCGCGCGGCAATTCACGAACGGCCTTCTCAAGCTCCTCGGGCATCAGCGGCGTGGGCTCCTCGCCAACGAGCTTTTTGAATTCCGCGTAAAATTCAGGGTCATTAAAAGTCTTGCGCATCGCTTCCCGGAGGATCTGGACTTTATCTTGCGGCGTTCCCGGTGGAAGGATGAAAGGAGTTCCCGCACTTACGAAAGCACGCTGCATGGCAAGAAGCTTTCGGTCCTTCTCCGATTTCGCAAATCGTTCAAGGTCGGGTAATTGGGCAAAAACGGGATGCGGGTGTCTTCGGCCCTTCGGGACCTCGATAACGAGGTGGAAATCCATGAGCTTCTTCTCGATCCACTCAGGCGCTTCTCGGACCAAAGTAGCCTGTATGGTCCACCTGGCGTCGAGTTCGCCCTGCATAAGAGCCACATTGACTTCGTTGCCCTGAGCAAATCCGGTAACAAACTTTGGCTCTTTCATTTCGAGCAGGTACGCGAGGATTCGGCCGATGTTGTACAGATTATGCCCCACAGACTGCGCGCCGATACGAACTCCCGAGGCGGTACGCAACTTGTCCAACGTGTTTAGTCCTGCCTCTTTACGGCTTACGAAAATATAAGGCTCGCCGCTCGTAGGGGTTCCGAGATAAATTAGCTTATTGATGTCGTAGAGAACGCCGGTTGAGCCAAGCACCGCGGCCGGCACAAAGCTTGAGAGCATCACGCCCATTGTCAGGCCGTCCGGTCGCGCCCTGTGGAGGTGGTTTCCAGCCTTTCGAGATCCGCCCCCGGGCATGTACTCGATCGCGAGCGTAGGTTTTCCTGGTATGTGCTTCTGGAGTACGGCAGCGGTAGCCCTGAAGCGCAGATCTACCGTACCTCCGGGTCCGCCGCCATAAACGACATTGATGGTCTTGCCTTCGTAGAACGGAGCTTGAGTGAATCCGTGCCGGACGAGCCCGAAACCCGCAAGCACGGCGAACAGGAACATGAGAGTTACCTTTTTCACGGCAGCCTCCATCGCGTTTTAGGGAGGATTACGCATCGGACCGTATCATGAGTCATAGATCTCTTCCAAGCAAAGGTTTCCAACGGATTATGCATTACGCTCATGGCTAAGGCTTCCGGCCACGGCCGATAGATTTCTGCATCGATTGCCACCCCTCACCCGTTAGGCGCTTACTCCAATGGTACGAGCGGGCACAAAGTGTGTGCCGCCCGTGTCTGCGTCTCAAGCCTCGCCCCTCCCGCCAAAGCTTTCATTGTCCAAGGTCAGCGCAAACGTGCGCTTCAGGGAAATGACCGCAAGCTGGGGCACTGGTGACAACGACCGCGATTCATGTATGAATCAAAGCGTCGCTACTTCACAGCGACGCTGGTTCTATGACGAATGATTCCAGGGCATTGGTAGCTGCGAGATCTCCGGCTCAGCCGCTTTTGCACCGGCTGCGGCTGGGCTTGATCGGGCAGCGGCTCGCGCTCGTCGCCATCGTTCTCGGGATCTGGTGGTTAGCGTCCCTGCGGGTGCCGCATTACATCTTACCGGGACCAGCGCGCGTCTGGGACGCGCTTCAACTGATTATCGATAACGGCGACTTGTGGAACAATCTGGCGATCACGTTGTGGCGAGTTGCCATAGGTTTCGCGCTTGCAACTCTTATCGGCCTGCCATTCGGCATCGTGCTTGGCGCGAAAAGGGCCGCCGGCGAGTTTTTCGAGCCGGTCCTTCCGGTGTTAAACACGGTCTCTTCGGCGATTTGGGCGATCTTCGCGATCATTTGGTTCGGGATTTCCAACGCCACAACAATATTTGTTGTCTTTATGACGGCCATGCCTTTGATCATCACCAACGTCTGGCAAGGCACGCGCACTGTGAATGCTGATTTCATTGAGTTGGCCCAGGTGCTGCGCATGCCGCAGTGGAAGGTGATGACGAAAATCTATCTGCCGACGATTCTCCCCTACTTCTTCTCGGGTGCAAGACTTGCGTTCGGTTTCGGCTGGCGCGTGTCGCTGGTCGCCGAAACCATAGGTTCCTCCAGCGGCGTCGGCTATCGACTCCGCCAAGCCGCAGATCTGATCAGGACCGACCAGGTCTTCGCCTGGACGTTGACGCTGGTGATTATGATGGCAACCATCGAAATGGGCATGATGAAACCGTTGGAGAATTATCTCTTCCGGTGGAAAAAGGATACAGATGCATAGGCCGGAGGCGACAGGCGTGAGGCAACAGGAGCCGAGAAAGCGCCACCGCGATTTGCAACCAGAAGTGTAACACTCGTACTCGTCGCAGTCGGGGTTGACCGGAGACACAATCCAGCCATGAATCACATCACGTAGTGTAATCCTTCCATCATGAATCCGAGCGAGCTCATCGACCAAACTTGCGATGACCCAGGGCAAACAGCCCCGGCAATCCGCTTGATCTCAGTCGGCAAAAACTTTGCGAACGGCAACCAGCTGATCGAAGTGTTGAAGAATGTAAACCTTACGGTGCCCGCGCAGGCAATCGTTGGTTTGATCGGCGCATCGGGCTCAGGTAAGAGCACTCTACTCAATGTTGTGTCGGGCATACTCAGGGCCGATACTGGGCAAGTCTGCATCTGCGGCGCCGCCACTGACGAATTCAACGAGTGGCGCTCGGTGAGTTACATGTTTCAGGACGATCGCCTGTTGCCCTGGCGCACCGCTGTCCGCAACGTTGAGTTTGCGCTCGAAGCGGGCTCAATCTCAAAAAAGGAGCGTGCCCAGCGAGCGCGCGAGGCTCTCCAGCTTGTCGAGTTGGAAAGCTTCGAAGAGGCGTTTCCGTATCAACTTTCCGGCGGCATGCGAAGCCGGGTGGCGCTAGCCCGAAGCCTTGTGACCGACCCGCGCATCCTGCTCATGGACGAACCGTTTTCAAAACTCGACGCGCAAACTCGCGCTTCCATGCATGAAGAGCTGCTCCGGATCCATCAGCTCAAACACATGACTGTCGTTTTCGTCACCCACGATGTCGCGGAGGCCGTGCTGCTGGCCGATCAGGTGGCGGTGATGTCGCCCAGGCCCGGAACCATTCGGGACGTGATCGACATCACCCCGGCGCGGCCCCGGGATATCACCCAGCCGGAAGTGGCGAGTTACATTCAACGCCTGCGCGCTTTAATTTGAAAAAAAGGAAAAGATGAAAACGGAAAGCGGAAAGCAAATTAAGAGCGGAAAGATGAAACGATGAAAGCGGAAAAATTCAACTGAGCGGAAACCGACATACAATCCGAAATTTCTGTTTTCCGCTTTCATCTTCAGCTTTCAAATGAAACCAGAAACGATGAAACGATGAAAGCGGAAAGATGAAAGCAGACATTATAAAAGAGGAAGATGGCAAATTCTCTGATTGACTGTTTCCGTTTTCATCTTTCAGCTTTCACTCGGGAGGCGAAAAGTGAAAATACTCAAACCGCTAATTACACTATTTACGTTTGCTATTATACTGTTCGTTCCCAACCAACTGCTCGCGCAGAAAATGCGGGTCGGCTACTGGACCAGCGGGTTTAGCCTGGGTTTTGGCGCGGTAATGGAGCAGATGAAGTTCGCCGAAAATCAAGGCCTCAGCGTCGAATGGGTGAAATTTGCCGAGGTTAATGGGCCAACGCGCGCCATCGTCTCCAACGCGATCGATGTCGCCTTCGCTGCGCCATCCACAAACTCCATCGGCATCGCCGCGGACGGTGTACCGGTGAAGGTCGTGCTCGCAACCCAGATTGCCGAAGCGCAAATCGTCGTGCTCGACGGCGCGCCGATCAAAACCGTCGGCGACCTCAAGGGCAAGAAGATCGGCATGTCGCCTCCAGGAAGCGCCACCCACGCCATCGCCACCGCGATTCTCGAGCAAAACTTTGGCCTCAAGTCGAAGGATTACAGTGTTGCGCCGGGAAATGAGGCCCAGCTCGCGCAGTTTCTCAGTCAAAAGGAAATCGATGCCGGTGTACTACGTTCCGTCACCCTCGCTCAGATGGAAGATGTCAAACTCCGCCGCCTGGGGAGTATCGTCGATGAGTGGAAGAAGCTCACCAAAGGAAATGCGCCACCCATATTGGCAGTCACGATCGTCTATAGCAGCTATCTTGCCAAGAACCAGGAGCCGGTGGCGAGATTTATCGCCGCCACCCGCAACGCGCTCCAATACGGTTCTAAGAACAAACCAAAGGTCGCTGAGATCCTGCAGAAAGCCGCCAATATGAGTACCGCTGACGCGCGCGCCTACGCTAACCAGTGGGATGGCGCCTATATCGCGAGCTTCGAACCGGCGGACATTGCTTCACTGAAGAGAATGTACGACATCGTTAAAGCCGCAGGCGGCGCCACCAAAGATGCGCCCGAGAGTGCCTTCGATACCGGACCGTTCATACAATCGAACAAGATTCGCTAATGTGCTCCGGGTAGGGTAGTTCATGACGCAGGAAATCGGCGGAGGCCGCCATGGATCTGACATTTTGCGCTTATAATATGGAATGGATGAAAGATCTCTTCAGAAGCGATGGCACGCCGAAGAGATCCGATGACCCAGATCCGGAAGACCGTAAGTATGGCCAACGCAGCGAATTCCTCGCGGCGGTCGTAAAAGCCATCAACCCGGATATTCTTTGTATCTCCGAAGGACCTGATACTCTGGCGGACGGCAGCAAGACTGCCAGCCAGCAACTAGAGCGCTGGCGGGATCTGCACAACTTGGATCCGGATTACGAGGCCGTGCATGGGGATCCTTCCGGCGGCCAACAGGAACTCTGTGCATTGTTCAGAAAAGCCAAACTGAAGTTAGTGTACGATCCCGAGCGGAACGCGAGAAGAAATCCTTTCAGTGAGCCTTTTCTCGTTGACAC
>DATACQ010001069.1:0-3957 GCA_036258955.1 Binatia bacterium | reverse complement strand
CGCGCCTTCTGTGGCCAAGGAGGAACCAGGAAGGTCGCGTCGGCTACGCCCTGTTCCACCATGGCAAACAGCGCCGGCGAGTCCGGTGCCGAAATCCATTTCACGTCTTTGAGCGGATCGAAGCCCAAGTGACGGAGCACCGCCTGAAACACCAAACCCGTGGATCCGCTCAGATCCACCGTATTAAGCACAAAAGTTTTGCCGCGCAGGTCGGCTGTCGATTTAATCGCCGGCCGGGTCACGAGATAATGAAGCGAACGATCAACGAATACAGCCAACATCTGCATCGGTACACCTCTAAGAGCGCTATCAATGGGTGGAAGAAAGCTCATCGTATACTCGATATGGCCGTTTGCCAGAGCCGGTATCAGAGCGGCCGTTCGCATCTGAATGAATTTTACATCCAACCCCTCCTGCCGGAAGAAACCCTGATCCACCGCCACTCTGCCGGGGAGGAAGGTCAGCGTAGAGGCGGTGTAACTCAGACTGACCTCCTCAGCTCCAGACTGAGCCGGGTTTGAAGCGGTGAAAACCCACAATGTTAAGAGTAAAAAACCGCATATGAGGTGTTTCACGGTAGTCCTCTGGCCTTCGACGGGCAAAGCATGAGCTCCAAAACAGTAATCTGACGATCGGGATTGTTTAAACAACTCAAAACAAACGTATTAAGTTGACGCCATTCTTCGACGGCGCGATTCTCCTCCTGAGTTTTTCCGTAGGCTTTGACGTCGCGTTCAGTCTGTACGCTGCTATCCGGCTGCTACGAGCAGCATAATAAAATAGAGAGGCAATCTGAACTGGGGCAACTCAAGTGCAAGTGCGCAGGCAGCCGGCGCTCCCGGAACGAAACCGGCAAATCATAATCGCGAAAACAGCTTTACCTTGATTTGACAAGTACTCCGGCGGTCGTCCGAAGCGCTCATGAAAAGACTCCCGACCCCTTTTCCAACTGAATTGTAGAAGATCAACTACTCGTCCCGCTGGTCTGTCTCTGCCCAATGCGTTTGGCCAGTTCAGCGGGGGAACGCATAGTTAGGGACAGCGGCACCATGAGCGCACTGATCACGATCAGTCCCCAGATGCCGACGGAGTAACTCCCGTTCAGGTCGAAGATGATGCCCATGACGAAGGGTCCGACGACCGCCGCAGCGATGGGAGCCCCCTGTAGAATGCCCAGAACGCCTCCGATCGCCCGTGTGCCAAACATAATGCTACCCACGGCGCCGCGCATGGGAACCAGGCAGCCGAAGCTGACACCGAACATCAGTGCGAAGGGCAATGTGGCCGAGATACTATTGACGTCGGCCACCTGAAGGTACAACAGGGAAAAACCCATCATCGCGGCGACGACTGCGAGCACTAGGCGATAGTCCATCTTGTCCAGAAGATAACCGCCGCCGACCCGCCCAATGCCGCTGATGATGAAGACGATGGACATGATCACGGCCGCCCAGGCGGAAGTTAGTCCCATGTCTTGCTGGAAATAGGGGATCATGTGGACTTGGAAGGCGGAGTTTACGGCAAAGGTACCTGACAAGTAACTCGTGAACAGCCAGAACTCTTTCGTGCGGAGCACCGCGTGCACGGTAAGCCCGGCATCCTGCCGGCGGGTCGATGGGCCGGGAAAGATTTCCGTTGAGACATCCGCCTCCGGCAAGTCGCCGTCCGGGCGCAATCCGTAGGGCTCCGGCCGGTCGCGCACCAGCATGCTGAGCAGCGTGACGCCGATCAGGATGATAATGCCGTAGGCGATAAGTACGGCGCGCCAGCCGTAAGTCTCCTCGATCTGGGCGTTCAGGATGACGATGGGAGAGCCGAAGATGGGGCCCATCACTGCAAGCCCGATGGCGAAGCCGCGATTGCGACGAAACCACCGCGAGATGATCACGGGCCAGGTGACCGCATGGCTGACGCCGGATGCTCCGAGGGAGATAATCACGAAAAAAAGAAAAAACGCGACGATCCCATTGGTGAAGGCGAGCCCGATGAAGCCGCCGGCTGAGATGACGGCGCTCCAGAAAATCAGTCTACGTGCACTGAAGCGATCCAGCAGGAGCCCGACAACGGGACTGAGAATCCCGGACTCCAGCTGGCGCAGCGACATGGCGGCTGAAATGACCCAACGGTCCCAGCCGAAGGTACGTTCTATGGGAATGATGAGAACGCCGAAGCCCTGGAAATAAGCGGCGGAGAAGATGGTGTTCGCCGCAACACTCGCCGCGACGAGATACCAGCCGTAGAAAATCCGCCGCCGGTTTCTCCCTGTCTTGTCAACGGTGTGGGTATCGGTGAAGCCAGGCTCCATGTGCGGTACAGCGGGAGGATCCTACTCGTTGTCATTGCGGCTCTGTTTGACGGAGGCACGGGGCTTGCGGCACGCTGCGGTCGGTCCTCTCCCGTTTCCCCAATGAGAATGCTGTCGGTCTTCCCCTGAAAGCTGAGCACGAAGCATCAAAACAACGTGCCGCCGCCCAGAATGATGGCAACCGGAGCTTGGATGGAATTCATCGACTTCACCGCGCCCGTTATGGCAGTCTGGATATCTTCGGAACGGGTGACAAGTTCGTAGCTGATGCGCATCGCGTCCAGTAACGGCGTTGTTCCCCAGCCCATCGGAACTGAAAACCAGCGTTGATCGTGAAAGCCTCCTCGGTGAGCGATCAATAGCAGCATCGGGACTCCGAAAGGAATAGGACCGCGCATCAATGCGTAAGGCGTTACGGCGAAACCCGTGTTCTCCATAATCAACACAGGCTTCTTACCGCCTAACCACGCTCCCATGCAGATACCGACACCGTCTCCTTCGTTAGCAACTTGGACGTAGTCGATTTGAGACTCTTCGCTTAAGGGCTCATAGAGTTCTTTGAAGGCGGAATCCGGCAAGCAGGCGGCGAAATTGATTCCCGAGCCGATCAATGACTCGAGAGCGATCTTTGCCGCCTCAGGTTTCATTTCTTCTCCTCATACCGCGCCCTCTAAGATTTTTATGCCTTCGGTTTCTTCGATGAGCCGCACGAAACGAAATTTATTTTCCTGGCCATTGAAGTTTGGCCCTTTGCCGCGTTCGTAACGCGGCTCGACTTTGCATACGATCTCAGCTGGCCCGCCACCAGATATGAATTTCGAGAACTCGCTTGCGAAAGCGGCGGCGCTTTCCACGGTAGAGCACGCCACGACTCCGGCTCCCTGCGCTAGCACAGCCAGCTCAGTCCCATACGCGGTCTGGCTCGCCGGCCCTCCGCGAGTACCATAAAGATGCTCGTTGTCAAATACGACAATGCAAAGATTCTTCGGCTTGTATGCTCCCACCACCGGGAGAATACTCGGCGACAACAGCTGGCTGCCATCGGTATCAAGAGCGATGACTCGCCGATGGGGCAACGCCCGAGCCAATCCGAAGGCGACCGGAGTGACCATGCCCATCCCGACCAAGTACAAGTTCATCGGACGGTGCATGGTATGAAAGCACTCATTGGTCGTTCCGGCGAGTGCCGCAACGACGATGTCCTTATCTTCGAGATCCTGGGAAAGCCGCAGCAGGATTTCTTTTCGCGTCACCTTAGCTTGCGCCATTATTCGACTCCCGTCCCGTCATTTAAAGATCCCGTAAGGCAGCGAAAAGGACGCTACAAACAATTATCTGAGCGGCGGAGTAGAGGGAACATGACTTCCTAAGAAACCGATTTGCTTCGAATAGCAATCCAAGCGGCGTGAAAATTTGCATCGGCCCGTAATCGCCCTGTACTTCAATTTGGCACTGCCCGAACGCATACCGAAGGGGCCGATAGCAAGTAACGTTCGTCAAATAGACGGGCCTCGCATTGTTCCAAGCTGTTTCGTCAAACTAAGCGCAACCTTAGCAATAACATTCCGTGATGGCAAAGTGATTACGCTAACCAAGACGCTTGAAATGGCCGGCTTGAATACGGCCGGTTGCTTGAGTCGTAGCATTGCCGG
>DATACQ010001068.1:0-6015 GCA_036258955.1 Binatia bacterium | reverse complement strand
TTCTCGAATACAAAAACCCCATCGACGGCGGTCATACTTTTCTCACGATGACCTGTCATTTGCAGATGCTCCACCCAGGCCAGCAGACACGCTTTCACCGGCACACCGGAACCGTGCTCTATCACACGGTGCACGGCCGTGGTGCGACCATCATCGACAGGAGCGATTCCAAAGAGATGCAATGGGCTGAGCACGACAGTTTCAGTTTGCCATCCTGGCGCTGGCATGCTCATAGGAATGTTTCTGAAACGGAACCCGCCATTTTATTCTCGGTCACGGACAGGCCGCTGCTCGAGATGACCGGACTTGACCGGGAGGAGCTCGGCTGAGGTCATTAAGCCGGCTTGAGCGCAAGTAAAACTCAGAAAGTTAGGCGTTTGTAGAGCTGTGGCAGGCGGCGTGGCAGCAGGGTGACATCGGCCAGAACTTCATAGCTGAAGTCATCCATCATGGCTCTTAGATAGTCATTACCGTCCTTGTCCACTGTGAGACAAAACGGGATGATGCCTTCCCGGCGCGCCTCCATGAGAGCCACCCGGGTGTCTTGAACCGCGTATGATTTTTCCGAACTTTCCTGGGAGTAACCGCGATCCTGCGGTCGGCCATCGCTGATCAAAAACAGAAACCGCGCTCGGCTCTGCTGCAATCGGAGCTTCGAAGAAGCGTGGCGAATGGCCGGACCCATGCGGGTCGCGTGCAACGGCCCGGCGCGTCCCAAGCGCTTGGCGATCTCCGGCGAAAAATCTTCGTCGAATTCCTTGACGACGTAGAACTCGACATTCTCGCGGCCGTGGCCCGAAAACCCATAAACCGCATAGCGATCGCCAATAGCTTCTAAGGCATCGGACATGAGCACGATCGCTTCTTTCTCGACGTCGATAATGCGCCGTTGCGAGCGTTCCGCACGATCCCTGCTTTCATCTCGCTCGGTCATCGCCGCAATGGCCTCGCCCGTCGACCCGCTCATGTCGAGCAAGAATGCCACCGCGACGTCTCGTTCATTCTTGCGCTGGCGCCAGAAGATTTTCTCCGAAGGGCTGATCCCGAGACGGAAATCAGTCAACGCCTCGATAGCCTGGTCAAGGTCATGGTCCACACCGTCCGGCAAGCGTTTTTCTTTGTGATAGATCTCCGGAGCCACTTGCTCAAACTCGCGACGAATTTGTTGAAGCAGACCGGCGTAGTTGCGCAACGTCTCACGATGAAAGGTCAAGTCGCCAACCGCCATGACTTTCTCGTACACCTTGCACCATCGTGACCGGTATTGTCCGGCAAGAACGTCCCATTCGTCATAAACATAGGTGTTTGGCTGGGTGGCCGTAAGCGGTCCGATATCATCGTCCGGCTGCAGCCAGGGCTTCTTGTCCGCGCTTTGCATTCGCGGATCGCGCTGGTCGAGCTCGCGCATGAGATTTTGCACCATCTGGGTCGTCCGTGAATCCTGCTCCTCTCCCTCCTCTTCCGAGACCCGCGAGTTCGGTTGCCTTTGGCTGCGCAACAGCTCGGCAAGTTCTTCGGCCGTCAGCGACTTGCGCTGCTCGCGGGCGTTTGGGTGAGGACGGCTTAGCAACTGCGCGAGCTCAGGGTGGAATTCGCCGCGGTAATCGACGCTTTGAGGCGCGACGTAATCGCGCTGTCTACCTGCGATAGGCCGCAACACAAATGGCTCGTCTGAGAGGCCTTCCTCACACCCGCTCGCATTTCCGAACCGTTCAGGCTCTTCCATCGTAGCGAAACGACTTTCGCCGACAGGCTCGTTCATCACGCGGGCCAAAACCTGGTAAGCTCGCAACGTGGCTTCCGCAGCGTCCTCGACCGTCGCATCCCCGGTCAGAAGCATGCGCAGCAAGCGAGCTAGCTTCGCGGCGGCTTCAACATGGTCGGCCGGAACCGCGATGCCTCCGCGCTCACCGAGGCTGACTCGGATCAGATATTCCAGAAGCGCTTCGCGCGCCGGCAGAAAACGAATTGCCTGGCGCACTTCCAGAACGCGCTGGCGCATCGCGTGAAACGCCAGTGCGATTCCCGGATATTCGCGCATCACATGCGCCTCAACCCTGGCGCTCTCGAAAATGGCAAAAATATCGCGAGCCAGCCGCTTATTCGGAAAGACACTAAACAGCTGTGTCAGTTCGGGCAGCCCTACTTCGTCGTGCTCATGGCGGTGATGATGTCCGTGTCCATCGGCTTCCTGCTGACGACGCAGCCCCGGCCGCAGATCTCTGAACAAAGTCGAGGGGCGATCAAATACGAACTCGAAGCTGCCGAACTCGATGTGGCCCGCCTGCTGGGTCAACATCACTTTGAGAAAATCGTAGTTGTCGGGTGCTGCGTCAAAGCGGTCAATCACGGCAGGAAGAAAAATCGACGCTCCATCGCTGGTGGCCACATCGGCGCGGGACCAGCCAATGTTCTTATCAATGAGGCGCGTGAGATCTTGCAGCTCAACGCCCCGTTTCAAAAGCGCGCGGCAATAGAGTCGCAGCATGGCGCGAATGGGCTCTAATGCGACCGCCGGTGACTCAGCGTCATACATTCGATTGGAGTTCTTACAAGCGTACTTGATTACGGGAATATTGCTGAAACCAATTCATCCAAGCTGCGTTGCTGCTGCGGCTCATCGGTAATTCCCCAGGTGACCGCAACGTGGCAGGCGCGCCGCGGCGCGATACCTTCCTTGATCAACCGCGCTGCGTAAATCAGCACGCGCGTGCTGGCGCCTTCCTTCAGGCCGTGGTCGCGTAAACTGCGAACCTTCTGGCCGAGCTTGGCCAGGAGTCTGGCGTTTTCTGCGTCTACGCCGGACTCGTGCTCGACGATCTTGGCTTCCCGGTCTGGATCGGGAAATTGAAAATCGAGCGCGACGAAACGCTGCCGCGTGCTGTGTTTCAAATCTTTAAGGACGTTTTGGTAACCCGGATTATAGGAAACCACGAGCAAGAAGCTGTCTGCGGCCTCCACGACTTCGCCCAGTTTGTCAATCGTCAGCAGGCGCCGGTGATCCGTCAGCGGATGAATGATGACGGTGGTGTCTTTGCGCGCTTCGACTACTTCGTCAAGATAACAAATCCCGCCGGCTTTTACCGCGCGAGTGAGCGGTCCATCGATCCAGCGCGTGCCGTTGGCGTCGAGCAGATAGCGGCCGATCAGATCGCTCGCGGAAAGATCTTCATGACACGCCACCGTAACCAGGGGCACGGCCCCATTGGTCCGCTGCTCCGGCTTGCCGCTCTCTCTCACAATCGTCAGCGGCTGACCCAGCTTCCAGGCCATGTATTCGACGAACCGGGTTTTCCCTGTTCCCGTCGGTCCTTTCAGTAAAACCGGCACTCGTTGACGGTATGCGGCTTCGAAAATCTCTACCTCGTCGTAGCTCGGCACATAATAGGGTTCCTGCTTGATAACGAATTCTTCAATTTGGTATTGCTGGCGATTGAGGACCGTAGACATCATTCAGGCTCGTTTCCTCGGAAATTTCGTGTTTTAACAGTGTCACGCATCGTCAAAAACGGTAGCGGATAGCCCCCTAGCTGTCAAACAATGTCCCTAAAAGCGCGCATGGATTACGACAAATCATGATCCATTCGCCGTTTGACAGCTCGATTTGCCGGGCGGTACAGTGGCTCGTGAATTCGCGAGGGAAACTTTTATGAGCGATCTACACTCCGTTCCCGAAACTCCCGAGGTAGAAGCCTTACATCGCCGGCTCGCCGAGTACTCCTTGGGCGGTCACTGGCAGCAACGCGAGAGGAATCCAGAATTGGTGCCGCACCTGTGGCCCTGGTCGATCATCTACTCCTGTTTGATGGAATCCGGCGAGGTCATCAAGCTAGGCGGCATCGATGATGCCGCCAAGCGACGCACCGTGCAGCTAGTGAACCCGTCGTTGACCCATAAGAAGGCGACGTCTCGCACGTTGCAGATGTCAATCCAACTGGTGAAGCCGGGCGAACGCGCGGAATGCCATCGCCATACTGCTGGAGCCCTGCGTTTTGTCGTCGAGTCCGATGGCAGGGGTTACACCAACGTCGAAGGCGAACAGATGCTGATGGAACCTGGTGATCTGGTTCTGACCCCTAATTGGACGTGGCACGATCACTGCAACGCGGGCGATAGCAATCTCGTGTGGCTGGACGTGCTCGATGTGCCCTTGAGCACTCATCTGGACGCTCAGTTTCATGAAAATTACGCCGAAGGTCCGGCGCAGCCTATCATCAAGCGCGACGGTTACTGCAAGCAGCAATTCGGCGCTGTCCGCCCGCGGCAGGCGAATCTTAGGAACGGAGCGCCGCCATACACTTACAAGTGGCGTGACACGCTCCAAGCATTGAAAGATCTCGCCTCGACGGGACCGAACGATCCCCATGACGGTGTGTTGTTGGAATTCATTAACCCGGTCACAGGCGGCGCCACCATGCTGACCATCGGCTGCTGGGTGCAGATGATTCAGCCGGGCGAGAGCACCAAGCCGCACCGCCACACGAGCAGCACCATATACCATGTGATTCAGGGTGCCGGCACGACGGTCGCCGGCGCAAAGAAAGGTGCAGGCAAAGAGATGCGTTGGAGCGCCCGCGACTGCTTCTTCGTGCCGTCGTGGAACTGGCACCACTTTGAGAACAGGTCTACGGAGCCGGCCATCATTTTTTCGGTCACCGACCGGCCCGTCCTGGAGAGTCTCGGCCTATTTCGCGACGACCTGGGCTAATTTAAGGAATGGTGCACCATTGGACTGATAGAAGGATTAACGACAAAGAAATAGCAAAAGCGCTGCAATCGATTGGCCTTATCTTCGAAGATTTAGCTCCGGTTTGTTATTCATGTGCGACGGTTCGTGTCGATCTCCTTCAGTAAATCGCGCCATCTGTCTTCGACTATTTTACGCTCTTCAGTGCTGAACACATTTGTTCTTGCAAACTGATCTCGCCAAGCGAAAGGTTTGCACGCGTTGATTAACATGCGGCCGACCGTCAAGTCTCCCGCCGCGCGCCGCGCGGGCGCGATGCGAGGATCGAGATCGGCAGTCCAGGCATCGCGAATGATGTCGACCGCCGTTGCTGGATCCATCCGCGTGCACATCGCCCATAGGACTTCATTGAGATTGGTCGGATCGATGTCGTCGTCCACTGTCACATAGTAAGTCTTCATGTCGCCGTGTCGAAAACCGGCGGCCGTCAGGAGCGCCTGCTTTGCGTGGCCGGCGTAACGTTGGCGCAGCGCGACGATCGTCAACAAACCATTGTAAAAACCCCATACGCCGGCAATATCCGTGATGCCGGACCGTTCCAAATGTTCCCAAAGGTGAACGTAATTGGTGAAGTTGCTCCAGTTGATCGGCCGCAGCGGCGGCGCGCCCGCAATGATGGGATTGTCGCGGTAGTAAATACGTTCGATGCGCACTACGGCTTCGGGTCCCTGGTGCGTGTAGTAGCCGGGCCACTCGCCAAAGGGACCTTCAACCGCGGTCTCCTCGCTCGGCGGAGGGATAACGCCTTCAACGACGACCTCGGACTGCGCCGGTACCGGCAAGTTGGTTATGGGCAGTGTTACCACATCCACTGGACTGCCGCGGTAGGCGCCTGCAAGCTCATACTCCGATGTGCCGAATGGCGGCGACATTGAAGCGGTCATCCAAGTAACGGGTTCACAGCCCAAAACGACCGCTACGGGTGCTGATTTTCCCTGGTGCCAATATTTCTGCGCGATGATGCGCCCGTGCTTTTGCGGATTGATCCAGAGGCTGATGCAATCGTGCCGCTGAATCATTGCGCGGTAACAGCCCATATTGACCCAGTGGAGCTCGGGATCGCGGACAATTACCATGTCCTGAGTTCCGATGTAGCGCCCGCCGTCGCCTGGATGCCAGCGCGGCGCGGGAAAACTGTCGATATTGACCTGCTCGCCTTTCTGGATGTTTGTGAAGATCGGGCCGTCGTTTACGATCCGGGCGGCAAGAGCGACTGAATTCGCTCGTTTGTCGCGCCACCGGCGCAACAGCTCCAGAGGGTGAATAGA
>DATACQ010001067.1:0-3699 GCA_036258955.1 Binatia bacterium | reverse complement strand
GAAAAGGATTCTGGTAGGTCATGATCTCAAGGCAGGCGGAGAGGACGCCCTGAACTCGGCGGCCGCCATCGCACAATGTTGTGCTGCCGCGCTTCGCGTCGTCCATGTTCTGGAACCGCTGGAGCCCTATCAACGGCTGTCGCATCCGCTGACTCCTCCATATCCCGTCGACGAGATCGTACAGAGGAGTGGCGAAAGATTGCGGACCCTACTGGCTGGCCAGGAGTTCGCCGGGTTAGAGACGGAATACGAGGTGCGCACGGGCAAGCCGTTTCTTGAATTGATCCTTGCTCAACGCGCCTGGCTTGCCGACCTGATCGTGGTGGGCGGCCCGTCACAGCCCGAGGAACCGTTTTCCGCCAGTACCAGCGAGCGCCTCCTGCGCAAGGCGGAGACCCCTATCCTGGTGGCGAAAAGCCGTCTGAACCCCGAGGCCAAGAGGTTTTTAATGGCCACGGATTTCTCCGCAGGAGCGAGAGAAGCGGCTGACGTAGCGCTTCGGCTGGCCGAGAAATTCGATGGTCAGATCATCTTTTTGCACGCGATTGATCGCCCCTCGTATACCGTGCGTTACGTTCAGGACTGGAGTGTGTCGCTGCCCGCGGCTCCACCGAGGCCGGAAGAGCTCGAGCCCGAGTGGGAAGCGTTTCTCTCCGGTTTGCCGCTGAACAACATCGGCTGGGAGAAAACCGGCGTGGAAGGTGAAGCGGCTGCAACGATTGTGCGCCAGGCGGTGGAGTTCAAGGCGGACATGATCATCATGGGCACTCATGGTCGAAGCGGCTTGCCGTACATGCTTCTAGGCAGCGTCGCCGAAAAGGTAGTGCGCGCGTCACAGATCCCGGTCCTCAGCATCAAACCTGAGTCATTTCAGTTTCAAATGCCCTGACGGCCGGCCGCTTCAGGCGCGACGAAGATAGGTTTCGCAAGTGGTTATTTGGTACGCGTAACAGAGCCAGTTATGCGCCATTCATGGATCCCATCCTCATTGTGCGGGCAGGTTGACGGAACTCCAGCCCAACCCCTTTTACGGAAACCCCTAATGCGCTCCCGTTGTTCAAATTGCTAAAACAATTAGAACGTTGAAACAACTGATCTAGTATGGTGCAGCGGTCGAGAGCGGACGCTAGTGAGCGTGAGTACCGGGCCGTTATCCATGCCTGGGCGATGTACGATTGGGCGAACTCCGCGTTTGCGGTCGTCATGCTCACCGCTGTATTCCCAGTTTACTACCGCACGCTGGTAACAAACGCCGGGCATTCTGCCGAGCATGCTACAGCTTACTGGGCGTATACCACCTCCGTGTCGCTGTTGATCATTGCCGTCCTTGGTCCGCTACTGGGCGCGATGGCGGACATTACGGGCAAGAAATGCTTCCTGGCAGTATCTCTCATTGCCGGAGTGTTGGGTTGCGCTGCCCTGGCGCTCGTCGGTAACGACAGCTTTGTGCTTGGCTCCCTTTTGTTCGCCGTCGCGAATCTTGGTTTCGCCGCAGGTAACATATTTTACGAAGCGTTATTGCCGCACATCGCCCGCCCTCAAGACCTCGATCGCGTTTCCGCGCGCGGCTATGCGCTCGGTTACCTCGGCGGCGGATTGCTGCTGATCGTCACGACAGCTTCACTTTTCGCGCCGGAATGGTTTCTTCTGCCCGATCGACCAACTGCAGTGCGCGCGAGCTTTGTTGGCGTAGCGCTATGGTGGGCGGTTTTCGCCTGGCCTTTGTTCCGTCGCATATCGGAGCCGACCGCCAGGGTGCGAATGTCTCTGACTTCGGTGAGCGCTGGATTGCATCAGCTGCTTAGCACATTGCGGCAGATTCGCCGCTATAGAGAGTTGGCGCTATTTCTGCTGGCCTTTTGGATTTACAACGACGGCGTCGGCACCATCATCAAAATAGCGACTGCGTATGGCGACGAGATCGGTATCGGCCATAACGACATGCTGATTGCGCTAATTTTGACGCAGTTCGTCGCTTTTCCCAGCACCCTGGGTTTCGCCGCCTTGGCTCGATCGTCCGGTCCGAAGCGCGCCACGTTGCTCGGCCTCGGTGTCTATATCTTGATCTCCACAGGCGGCTTTTTCATGCGCAGCGCAGTGCATTTCTACGTCCTTGCCGTTGCGGTGGGGCTGGTACAGGGCGGCACTCAGGCGCTAAGTCGCTCTATTTTCGCCCGCCTGGTACCGAAGGCCCGCAGTTCCGAATTTTTTGGCTTCTTTAGCACAGGACAGAAGTTCGCAGGCATCATTGGTCCCGCCATCTTCGGGCTCATAGGACAGCTCACTGGGAGCAGCCGTTGGGGCATCTTGTCCGTCATCTTACTATTCGTGACGGGCGCCGGTCTCTTGTGGCGAGTCGACCTGCAGGCGGGTGAACGCGCCGCCTTAACTGCACAAGCGTAGCATCCTTCTGGGGCCATCACTCCGCTCGCCCCCCGGTTTATGCGCTCTTTGAATACTACGCGGTGCAGTCATCGAGCGGTTAGGACTGCTCCCGTTTGTTGGTTGTCGGCTGAGCAGATGTCTCGACACACTGCTGAAAATCAGCGGCTTAGAAAGTAAACGCCGGACGCTCCGGACCACTCCCGCGCGGAGCATCCGATCAAGACATTCCGAACATCAGAACTTTGCCGCAGCTGTAACTGGATTCTCGAAAACCCGCTGGCGCGGCATTGAAATAGCAGACACTCAGACGATACGATGCATTGAGGAACCCGAACGAGGAGGAAGTTATTTATGGCAGGAGCTAGTCAAGGGTATCATGAGGCGGAGGACAAGCTTTCCGCTGAGACGAAGGACATGCACCGCGCGTTGGTCTCACTGCAGGAAGAGCTGGAGGCGATCGACTGGTACCGCCAGCGCGCCGATGTCACTGCAAACGAAAGTCTGAAGGCGGTGCTGCTTCATAATATGGAGGAGGAGGTCGAGCATGCCTCAATGGTGCTGGAGTGGTTAAGAAGGCACGTGCCGGTTTTCGACAAGAACCTACGAACTTATCTTTTCCAAACCAAGCCGATCACCGAAATTGAGCAGACCGAGGAGGGCTTGAAAACGGAGGGGCCACAACAAGTACAACAGCCGGAGCGTAGCGGGCTTACGGTGGGGACGATGAAAGGAGAATGACAAATGGATTATCTCAATCGTGGGGCGGCGCCGTTCAGTCGTGACATATGGAAGCAAATCGACGATGCGGCCGTAAGCGCAGCGCGAGATATGCTAACGGGCCGGCGTTTTCTTGAGGTGGAGGGTCCCGCCGGGGTCGGTTTGACATCCGTTGAGGTCGGTAACGACGATTTCTGCCGCCAACCGGGACCAGAGGAAGCAGGGGCGGTGTTGGGCCGCGCGATTTCTGTTCCGATGCTGCGAAAGAGCTTTGAGCTGAGCATCCGGCGCATTGCCGCTTATCAGGAGATGGGCCAGCCTATCAACCTGAATCCCGTCCAAACAGCAGCCGAAGCGGTCGCCACAAGGGAAGAAGAATTTATCTATACGGGACAAAAGAACTTTGGACTGCCGGGGCTGTTGACGGCTGAAGGCAAGAACCACCACCAGGGCGGCGATTGGACCAACATAGATCAAGCTCTCAATGATGTTTTGGCGGCTGTGAACATACTCGATACCAGGGGTTTTCGTGGCCCATACGCGCTGGCGCTTTCACCGGCGCTCTATAACGGATTGTTCCGGTTGTACCCGGGAACG